>CANFUJ010000165.1 GCA_947450165.1 Chitinophagaceae bacterium | reverse complement strand
ATGATCCGCTGGTGTTTAATTTCCCTCCGAAAATTTTATCGATATCAATACCGCTGTCAATGAGAAACCTTTCAACATCTGCATCATTATCATAAAATAATTGTTCTCTCAATAGAGATAAATTCTGTTGCCTCGAATATTCGGCTTTAAGCATTGGATACTGAGACCTGAATAAGGTGTATTCATCAAAAGTTTCAACTGATCTTGAGGTTGAAAGATTTTCGTGAAAATAATTATATACATCACTTTCATTCAAAAGGATACGATCCATAAATAAACTAAAAAGCATGGGATTTTTTCCAAACACTTTGTTGAGTTCAATCTGAAGTTCATTCGCCTTTTTTAAAGCAGTTAAGCGCTTTTCCTGCAAATTGTCTGAATGATAATATTTTCTAAGCCTTGAAACTGCGGTATTCCTGTGATTCAACAGTTGATTGGAGTAATTATGAATTTTTACATAATTATTGGCAGCAGGTTCAAGATTTCTTATAATTCTTTTGCTGCCATCTTCATTTGGCATGGCTGTTTCGCTCCAGGTTTCCTGTGGATTTTCAAAGTGCTTTGTTAGGAATGGAAAATTTAAAAAGCTATTTTTAAGCTTTTCCATAAAAGCATTTCGATCATTGCGAATGCCTGTTTCTCTACCATTTTCATGAAACCCGTAAAAAGTATCGTCTGAATATTTATAATCTCTTAGTAAATAAAAGTTCTTAAATATTGGATCTTTTTTGGTCCAACTGAGATGCCAATTATAGCTGCTAGTAACCACTTCTTGTTCGAAAAATCTTACAAAACGATTGTTCCATTTATAATCAATGTCGTCTTTATCATCATTGGTTGTATCAAATTTCAATTGATTATTGAAGAATGTAAACACGACAAAAAGTGGAGACACGGGTAGTCGGCTGGTATTCTTTTCCCTTTCTTCAGCATTTTTACCGATATTATTTGATATCCAATCATTTAATAGTGATGGGATTTCATTAACATCAAGTTGCTTATCGTTCTGACAAAAAAGTAAATTATTGATTTCAAAATCACTGGAATACTTATTGAAAAGATAAGCGACTTTACCCCTTAGGAACATATCAGGAACAGAATCATCAGTAATTGAATCTAGGCTTAATTCAAGACGACTTCTAGCTCCAGGAAAATCAAGTAAATCTGTATTTTTTAAAAATGCTTTTGTTTCACTCACCCCTTCAGAAATGCCAAGTGTAAGCTCAGAACTTACTGCACTTAGCGTACACAAATGAACATCCATTAAAGTTCCATCCTCAAGTGAAATCTTAATATTTTTTTTACTGGTACGCATCTCTTTCAAACGCTGTACATCAAGTATCTCACCATGACCTCTCAATACAGATTCTTTCACGGTGTAAACGATATTTGAAAAATTCATTTTTTCTAACTCCTCTACCATTTGAACAAACAGAGATGTTAGTGAGGCTTGATCTGCCCAAAGAATAGAAAATACCTCGGCCCAAGATTGAGCAGGAATTTTAGAAATTAATTTGCAAATGCTCAACCAATAACGAGCGTTCTCGATGTTATCTAAAATGTGTTGGCTTTTAAAAAAGTTCTTGGCAAAATAATCACGAATATCAAGAATGTCATCTTCCGTTAGAACGGATTGCACATCTCTAGCATTTGCATATTTTGCTTCAAGCTTTGATAGTAGCGTTTTTAAAATATCAACAGATTGATAATCTGAAATCTTTTTTAGGTCAGAAAAAAATCCATCACAAATAATGATGATGATATCTTTTACATCCAGCAATTTAATTCGAACTGGAAATCCTTCTGTTGAAGCAATACGATCAATGGAAAAACGCGTAACGACTCCTGTACTTTCTGCGCCTACACCTGGAGGATTAATTTCTTTTAGGAAATCATAAGATTGATCATCCAATTTAATCTTTAAGGGATTGCCGTCAATACTTAAAAGATTTTTTACAAGATATGACTTCCCCACTTGGCTGGCTCCAAACAAAGCAAAAACAGGTTTTGAATCCAGTGATTTTCTGATTTTACGAACAACTCTTCTTCCGTCTTTAATGCGAACAGAAAGGGTTTCCCCTTCTTCAAATTTCAGATTTTTTGTTACCCATTTGTCAGTTTCATTGAAAAAAGAATAAAGCTGCTCAGAGCTATTCCTTATTTCATCAACCTTGGATTTGTCAATATTTTGCATTCGAAAATTAGTTTCTTATGTTAAGGGTAAACTCTCCTGAATCGAGCCAGTATCCAGCTGTTTCGGGAAGTGTTTGTGTATGCAATTCAAAATAATTTTTTGAAATATCATCCATCTCAAAGTCTGTAACTTCTATTATTGAAATCTCTTCCTTATCTTTTTCAATTTCTCTTGACAACATAAATTTAAGCGGCATACGCAATCTAATCTTATGTTTGAATGCCTCAACTGCATCAGATAATCTTGATTCATCCGTCTGGCCTTTTCTGTTGAGTGATTCAATGATTTTAGATTCATTAAAATCAATTACGTACAGATTTCTAGATGGATAATGAACAGAATCGATATTTTTAAAGCCAATTTGAAATGGCAATGCATGAACTACTGTGCTGCCTTCTGAATTTTTTTGATTCAGAACTACTTCTTGAATAACACCATGCTTGATAGCACCTATGTTATCCGCTGTTGAAACCAGCTTCGTCTTTAATTTTTCATTATTAATTTTAAACTTATCCAATTTGTACAAACTACCTCCCATATGAGAAATCAGACTACCTACAGCCACGACTGTTTTTGAATCAGAAATATATCCGTTATTGTCGGCAAAAGGGAACCATCTACCAATCCAGTAATTGTTGAGATTAATAAGGCGGTTTGGTGTAACTGGATGATATTTTAAAAATAGATTTTCAAGAGATTGGAAGGCGCATGGTCTGCCAGAAAGAAGCACAATGTCGCAGTTAAATCTACCCATCAATCCAGCAACTTGACGTATAAGTTTGGAAAAAACGGATTGAATAATTTCATTGATTTTATGTGGTGAAAACTTCCATGTAATTTCTTCAAAGCGAAAATCAAAATGCGCATGAAAGTAGTCTAGTAATTCTTTTCCAGGCTTTTGCTCTGCAAAAATTTCATCAAAACTCAGTTGTTGAACGCCTTCAAGATTTGCTTGCTTCATGTATTTCAGCGCAATGGGAATTGCAATTTGATTCATAAAGTTGATTCGCATAAGCTTCCCTCTAAATCCAATATTGTTGCTGTCTTTCCCAAAAAAACCATTCAATTTTTTTGCTACTTCTGAAATACCTATAGAGCGGGCATAATTTTCAATTACCCCAACACAACCCAAATCTTGTTCGTTGTTAACAGAGCCTTCAATAACAATTTGCTGAATAATTTCCTTCATCAAATCATCTCCAGCCAAATTAAAGCTTTCCCAGAAAAGGGGTTCTGGAGTTAGTTCGGTGCTTTCGTCAAATTTGTATTCATAACGACAAATCATTAAATCGGATGTACCTCCTCCTATGTCTAAAGAGCCAATCGTAACCGTACGTCCCTCAAATTTTTTCCCCGAATTCGCAGGTAACTTTCCATATAAATTGAAAAACAAATCTGGGTTACCATCAAATTTATGTTTAATCATTCCATAAAGAAATACCAATTGAGGCGCTGTTGCCTCATCGTAAATCCAGTCTTTTCTTTTGTCAAGATTATATAAGTCAAGCTTTAAATCTTTGAGTGATGGTATTACTTCAACATCGTGATCATATACATCATCTCGATCTATTTTATCATTTCCTAAAAACCCGTAGAAGCGATTAATCATTGTAATGGCTTCTACAGCAGATTCTCTTAAAGCAATTTGCTCTTTCTTAATCATTGCTGTAGGACAAGAGATAATGATTCTTCTTAACTTCCTTTTCATGGAAGGATTTCCATGTACACTTCTGAATTCAATGGAATTGATTTGTCGAAAAGCCTGACAGAATATTTCAAGATAAACAAAGGTGAGTAAAGATTTTCTTGAAAACACGGATCTAGAACCAAATACATTGTCCGTGCATAAACTTCCATCAGAATTGAGCTGTTCAGAAATGCCCTTTTTATACACGCGTGATGGGGGAGTATTCATATCTTCCGAATGATATTCCCATTCAAAAGCGGATTCATGCGTATCCCACAAATATCTTTTAGGACTTGAATTATAGGATTTTACTTCTCTTGTAAGTTGTAGTTCTACTTTTGAATCGTTGATGATTCTTTCCGTTTCATTACCAATACGAACAGGGCTTGGCCATTGAAACTTATTGTTTTGATTCAATTCTGTGTTGAAAGCGCCAAATCCAGCGTCTTTAAAAACCATGCGTGTTGAAAAAGACTCAACATGATGTTGCAATGGGTTGCTAAAATCTTGAATGCTGAGTTTCTTTACAGAGTTGAAATTAAAGAATTGACCTGTAGGATTTTCAAAAAGAATAGCACATGTTTTACTGTTACCCACATCCAATACAAGATCAACGTCAATATTACCGGCTTTATCAGAAAGAAGATGAATTTGTGGAACTTTCCCCATGCTTCTCAACACACGGATAAAGAAAATATAATTGGCAATATGCTTTAAGAAAGGTTGTTCAATCTCAGTTTGTTTGGCATAAAATAACTTAGAAATATAGTCTTCCACCCACTGACAATTGTTTAAACTGTCTAAGTATGCTAAAACAGATTTGTCGTCTTGTGAAATGGCGAAAATGTTTTCATTTGGATTTTCATGCACATAGGGGCTAACCGTATCATCTGCTTGTTTGGATGCGGAAGTATCAATAACGAGCACCACACGAAGCAAATCATCTTCTGCTCTTTCAAAATATAGCCTAACCCAGTCTGTTGGTCCAAAAAACTGTTGACTGATATTGTTTTTTTTAAAAAAAGGGATTGGGATCCATTTCTTTTCAAAATATCGAAATACTTGGTTTAGATTGCCAACTTCAAAGAGATCGGTATCACTAATTTTTTCTACTAAAGAAAAGTCGGGGTCTTCCGAAAATTTTCCGCTAGGGGAAAGCAATCCATATTTTTCTAGTTCGGTTCTGCGCGCGTATAAATCATCATCACCAGGAAGCGCAACTACTTCATCCAGCCAAAACTTTTTTCTTAGTGAGTCAAAGCGTTCGACATAACGAAACTTATTACTCTTTTGAGCTGCAGCATCAAGCCGCATATCAAAATGATAAAACTGTAATCCTGAATTGGCAATAAAGGTAATGGCGTCGCGCATATATAGGAAGTGGAATGATTAATTACAGGTGAT
>CANFUJ010000164.1 GCA_947450165.1 Chitinophagaceae bacterium | reverse complement strand
GGTGGCACGATGGCATATTGTTTGGCCAAATCTTTAAATGGCGCAGCATGGCATTTGATGGGTACTATAGGTGTAAAAAGAACAATAGAATTTGCAAAACAATGTGGCATCACGGCTAAATTGCCAAACTATCCTTCTATAGCCCTTGGTGCAGCAGAAATTCCGATGTTACAAATGTTGCAAGCATATACCATGTTCCCTAATAAAGGATATAATACACCTCCTGTTTATGTAACCCGAATAGAAGATAAAGATGGAAATATAATTAAAGAGTTTCCTATTTCACAGAGTAAAGAACTTATAAGTGAAGCAGATGCTTATTCGATGGTTAAGATGATGCAAGGTGTTGTTGAATTTGGTACAGCAAGAAGAATTCAGAGCTATAATTTGCCGGTTAAATCAGCGGGTAAAACAGGAACTACAAACGGAAATACAGATGGTTGGTTTATGGGATATACACCCGAATTACTCGCAGGTACTTGGGTTGGTTGCGAAGATCCATTTATTCCCATTTATTCCAATAATAGTGGTGGTGCTGAAATGGCTGCACCTAAATGGGG
Source organism: Chitinophagaceae bacterium (assembly GCA_947450165.1). Taxonomy (GTDB): domain Bacteria; phylum Bacteroidota; class Bacteroidia; order Chitinophagales; family Chitinophagaceae; genus Ferruginibacter. The sequence goes on along the minus strand of CANFUJ010000164.1, from coordinate 4,753 downwards.
TATGTTTATGCATAGTGTATACGCAGACAAAAGATTGAACTATGGAAAAATTACAGATTTTGAACAGCCGCTTGAATTGAAAAATGATCCAATTTATGCGGAATCAAATTTTGCAAATATTGCTACAACAGGAGATAGCTTAACTCAAGAATCAGGTACAGATAATAGCGATGACTTTTTAATAAACGAACAAGTTGATGAATTTGTAGATGATAAGCAAATTCCAAAAACATCTACTGATTCTAACAAATCAAAAACAAAACAGAAGCCCACACCAAAAACACAATCGGACTACTAAGAAATTTTAAGACCTAAGATTTTTAAAGAATAATATTTGTTATCCATGATGGCAATGTCTTTCAAGTTGCCCCATGTTTCAAAACCTAATGATTCACACATTTTAATGCTGTTTGTATTGTGTTCAAAAACAAATCCAAGCAATGAGTGTAAATCAAGTGCTGGTGCTTTTGAAATAGCATGTTGCAACATTTTTTTTCCAAAGCCCATTTTTCTAAATTGTTCATGAATATAAATACTGATTTCTGCAGTTCCACTATATGCAGGTCGACCATAGAAATCTTTAAAACTAATCCAACCAATAATCCCATTGTTTTCATGCTCAACAACCCATAATGGTCTTTTACTGTGATGTTGATTAAACCAATTTGTTTTGTCTGAAACCGAAACTGGCTCCGTATCAGCAGTAACCATTCTACTATCAACAGTAGAATTATAAATAGCCACTATGGTAGGAAGGTCGTCAATTGTTGCGTTTCTGAATTGCATGGTTTAATTTTTAAGTCAAAAGTCAAAATTAAAAATTTTAAAAAGGAGATTTGATAAATTTATTTTTCATTACAACTTACAAGGAAGTTTTAATAAATACGAATCCCTAAATAATCATTTTCATTAAATTTTGGATTGAATCTGTTTTCATAAAAAAAGGGCTGACGAACCGCCAACCCTTGTAATTATTTTCAAAGTAAATTATTAAGCCACTGCTTGATTTACCAAACTTGCTGCTTCGCTTAACAAAATTGCACTTTGTACTTTTAATCCACTTTCGTCGATTAATTTTTTAGCAACATCAGCATTTGTTCCTTGTAATCTTACAATAATTGGAATTTCAATATTGCCAATGCTTTGGTAAGCATCAATTACTCCTTGTGCCACACGATCACAACGTACAATACCACCAAAAATATTTATAAGAATTGCTTTTACTTTTGGATCTTTCATTATAATACGGAATCCAGCTTCTACTGTTTGCGCATTTGCAGTACCACCCACGTCTAAGAAATTCGCTGGTTCGCCACCACTTAATTTAATCATATCCATAGTAGCCATTGCCAATCCCGCACCATTTACCATACAACCTACATTGCCATCTAATTTCACAAAGTTCAAATTGAATTTTCCAGCTTCTACTTCTGTAGGATCCTCTTCAGATAAATCTCTCAAAGCCGCAACATCCTGATGACGCATTAAAGCGTTGTCATCAATATTCATTTTACAATCAACCGCAATGATTTTGTCATCACTTGTTTTAAACAATGGATTGATTTCAAGCATACCACAATCTAATTCTACGTAAGCATTGTATAGATTAGTAACAAATTTTACGCAGTTTTTAAATGACTCACCACTTAAACCTAAATTGAACGCGATTTTTCTAGCTTGAAAACCTTGAAGTCTTCCACCTGGGTGAATGTATTCTTTGAAGATTTTTTCTGGAGTATCATGTGCCACATCTTCAATGTTCATTCCACCTTCTGTACTATACATCACTACATTCATGCAACTACTTCTATCCATCAATATAGACAAATAAAATTCCTTTACAGGATTTGGTCCATCATAATAAACATCTTGAGCAACCAATACTTTATTAACCAATTTACCTTCAGGACCGGTTTGAATGGTAACTAAAGTGCCACCTAAAATATTCCCAGAAATGGCAACAACATCTTCCATGCTTTTCCCAACAGCTACACCACGTTGATCTTTTCCAACAATACTACCTTTACCTCTTCCACCCGCATGAATTTGTGCTTTTACTACTGCAAATTTGCTCCCAAACTGAGCATGAATTTGGCGATATGCCTCTTCTGCTTCATTGGTTGAGCTACATGCAATTCCTTCTTGCACAGGAACATTAAATTTTTTCAGTAATTCTTTGGCTTGATATTCGTGTAAATTCATTTCTTAATTTTTTGCGAAGATAAGAAAAACTTTCATCGATAAACAGCATGAGATAGAATATTGAAATTTTCTATTTTGAACTTACATTTGATTAAATTACGTAGGATTATAAAATCATTTCAACTAAAATTATGCGCATTTTTCTGATTGGGTTTATGGGTACGGGGAAATCTCATTGGGGTAAGATTTGGGCAAGTCAACATAATTTAAAATTCATTGATCTTGATATTGAAATTGAAAAAAAAACAGGATTAAGCGTTGAAGCGATTTTTGAAAAAAAAGGAGAAGATTTTTTTAGAGAAGTAGAAGCCGATACCCTCAAAGAAATGGATCAATATGAGAATTGTATTATTGCTTGCGGCGGAGGAACCCCTTGTTTTAAAAATAACATGGATTGGATGAATGAAAACGGCATAACTGTTTTATTAAATTCAACACCTTCAAGAATCTTGGAAAATATCATTAATGATCATAAAGAACGCCCCCTTTTAAAAAAAATAAACAAAGGCGAATTGCTTTTTTTTATTGAAATGCAACTAAAAGAAAGAATAGATTTTTATAATAAGGCAAATGTTCAAATTCAGTCATTTGAATTAAGTTCCAATTCGATAAACACAATAATAAACATAAATCAACCCGTAAAATAATGAATCATTTTTTTTTGAAAATTGCAATATTTGTTTCTGCACTTAGTGTAGCTCTGGGCGCTTTTGCAGCACATGCATTAAAAAAAATAATTTCTGCAACATCTCTAATTACTTTTGAAACAGGCGTTCGGTATCAATTTTATCATGCTTTTGCTATTTTAATGGCATCTACCTTTTTGTATAAATACTGCCATCAACGTTTCGTAGTAATTGCATGCAGATTTTTTTCTTTTGGGTTGATTTTTTTCTGTGGCTCTTTGTATTTATTAGCAATGCTCGGTCCAAATTACAGTTTCATTGGAGCCATAACACCCATTGGCGGTCTGTGCTTTATTATAGGATGGATTATGCTTTTTGCTTCTGTTAATCCAAAAAAACTTCGTCAATAAAAATTAAGTTTCATTATTTTTTTCATTCAGGTATTTAATACCTTTGTTTACCATGGCTAAAAAAGAAAAAAACATCACAAATGCTAAAGACGCGGATCTGAAGCAGGAGAAATTACAAAAAGTTACTTTTAAACAATTCATTAAGGATGAAAGAACGCATAAAATAACGGGCAGCATATTTGTGTTGATGTCTTTGTTGCTTTTTGTTTCATTTACTTCTTATTTATCAACTTGGGATGAGGATCAGGACAAATTAATTTCTGAAGGAAGTAAACTATTTTGGGGGACAGATACAGAGGTTGCAAATTTAATGGGCACTTTTGGTGCTTTCATTGCGCATTTGTTTATGTACAAAGGTTTTGGGGTAGCGTCCTATTTGTTTTGCGGATTCTTTTTTGTTATTGGCGTTAATTTGTTGTTCAGTAAATCTGTTTTTTCAATTGCTAGAAATATACGTTATTTAATCATCGGACTTCCTTTATTAAGCATCACCGCTTCTGCATTTTTTTCTGCAAATCCATTCCCTTGGGGCGGTGCAGTTGGCGATTTAAGCAAACTTTGGATGTTTAAAGTTGTTGGTTCCTTTGGCACTTTCGCATTGATTTTTATAGCTTTTTGGGCCTATGTTATTTGGCGATTCAATCCACAGTTTAATAAACTGATGCAGGCAAGAAAAAATAAATCTGAAGACGTAGACATGGTGCCTGTAAAAGAAACTCCAGAGCCAGTTAAGCCCAAAAAAGAAAAGAAAGAAGAAGAAGCCAAATTATTTATCGCTCCTGGTGCTGAAGAAAAAGAAACAGAATTGGGATTTGTTGATAAAGAAGAGATCGAACCTGTAGAAGAAGAATTGGATAATGATGATATCGTTCAAGAAATACCAAATAATACACAAGGATTAGAGCTTGAAATAAAAAAAGTTGAACCAGAAATCATAGAAGAAGAAGTAGCAGAAAAAAAAGTTACTGTTACACCTTATGATCCTATTCTTGATTTGAGAGATTATAAATTCCCTACATTGGATTTACTCGAAAATCATGGAAGTGAAAAAATTATTCAGGACCCACAAGAGCTGGAAAATAACAAAAATCAAATCATCAATACGCTGAAGAATTACGATATCAGCATTCAGAAAATCTCCGCTACTGTAGGTCCAACCGTAACCTTGTACGAAATTATTCCTGCTGCTGGGGTGCGCATTTCTAGAATCAAAAACCTAGAAGATGATATCGCGCTAAGTTTGGCTGCACTTGGTATTCGTATCATAGCTCCAATTCCTGGAAAAGGAACAATTGGTATCGAGGTGCCCAATGCGAAAAAAACAATAGTGAGCATGAAGACATTATTGTCGGCCGATAAATTCACAAAAAATAATTTCGCACTGCCAATTGCCATTGGTAAAAAAATTGATAACGAAAATTTTATTGTAGACTTAGCCAGCATGCCGCATTTGTTGATGGCGGGTGCTACTGGTCAGGGTAAATCTGTAGGATTAAATGCGATATTGGTTTCATT
>CANFUJ010000163.1 GCA_947450165.1 Chitinophagaceae bacterium | reverse complement strand
TCCTTCGTGGTGGTTTTACCGTTACTTCCTGTTATGGCAATAAACGGAATCGAAAATTGTGTTCTGTGTTTTTTTGCAAGTGATTGTAAGGTTTTCAATACATCATCAACCAATATTATTCTTGAATCATCAACTCCATTGTATTCATCTACAACACAATATGCAGCGCCAAGTTCAAATGCCTTTTCAACAAATTCATTCCCGTTAAAATTTGGGCCTTTTAAAGCAAAGAAAATATCGCCATTCTTTATTTTTCGCGTGTCTGTTTGAATAGACGGGTGCTTTAAATAGATGTCGTAAAGTTGATTGATTTCCATTTTTTAAATGTAGTTGAATGAGATGTTTTTCAGAATAAGATTTCGAAATGATGAATGAAAAAAAATGATATTTATTAATTCACACCATCAACTTTCATTTCTTTATTTATTTTTTGAATCAATCCTTGCAATACTTTTCCTGGGCCTGATTCTGTAAAATGATCTGCACCATCTGCTACCATATTTTGAACACATTGCGTCCATTTTACTGGGCCTGTTAATTGTGCAATTAGATTTTCTTTGATACTAACGGCATCACTAAATGCACTGGCATTTACATTTTGATATATCGGACAAATTGGAGTACTGAATTGAGTTTCATGAATTGCATTTGCCAATTCGTCTTTTGCCAACTCCATCAATGGAGAATGAAATGCACCACCCACAGGAAGTATTAATGCACGTTTTGCACCAGCCGCTTTCATTTGTTCACATGCCATCTCAACCCCTTTCATTGTACCACTGATTACAATTTGACCTGGACAATTATAATTCGCAGGCACTACTGTTTCGCCAGTTTCATTGGTAATACGCGCACAAATTTCTTCTACAATTTTATCATCAAGTGCTAAAATCGCAGCCATAGTAGAAGCCTGATTCTCGCATGCTTTTTGCATCGCCGATGCCCTTAAAGAAACCAACTTTAATGCATGTTCAAAGCTTAAGGTTTTATTGGCAACAAGTGCAGAAAATTCACCAAGAGAATGACCCGCCACCATTTCAGGTTTTGCATCTATGATTGTTTTGAATGCTGCAATGGAATGGATGAAAATAGCTGGCTGGGTGATATTGGTTTGCTTTAAAGCTTCTTCTGTACCCGTAAACATGATATCAGAAATGCGGAAACCTAAAATTTCATTGGCTTGTTCAAAAATAACTTTCGAATCATTATTGGCTTCGTATAAATTTTTTCCCATTCCACTAAATTGTGAACCTTGTCCAGGGAATACAAATGCATGCATAAATATTAAGTTTTGGTTGTTGCAAAGAAAATAAAAAATCCTGCAATTGCAGGATTTAATTGTATGAATTATTTTCTAATTAGATTTCGAAGTGTTTATTTTAAATACACCTTTAGAAATTGGATTAATGAAGTTTGTTGGTAATGAGTCTTAGGAATTCACTTCTTGTTTCATTTTTTTCAAATTCCCCAGAGAAAGCGGATGTGGTTGTTACTGAATTTTGCTTACTCACACCACGCATCATCATACACAAATGAGAAGCTTCAATAACTACCGCAACGCCTAATGGATTTAATGAATCCTTTATCGCGTTTAAAATTTGTTCGGTTAATCTTTCTTGTACTTGTAGGCGACGACTGTAAACATCTACTACACGGGCAAGTTTACTCAGGCCAGTAATGTAACCATTTGGTATGTATGCAATATGTGCTTTTCCATAAAAAGGAAGCATGTGGTGTTCGCACATACTGTACAATTCAATATCTTTTACAATCACCATCTCGCTCACATTTTCATGGAACTTAGCTGATTCTAAAATGGCTTTTGCATCCATTTGATAGCCCTGTGTCAGATATTGCATTGCCTTTGCAATACGCTCTGGTGTTTTTTGAAGTCCTTCTCTTTCTGAATCTTCTCCAAGCAATCCTATAATGTTTTTGTAAGATTCACTTAAATTATTGGTTACGTCTAAATCGTATGAATCGTGTCTTTTGTATGCCATGTTTTTTATTTAAATAGTATGCGGATACTCTACAAAATTTCGTTCCGTTTCGTAAAGTCTTATTTGAAGATCTAATTTTGAATCAATGTGTTTTCGCAACTTCTGAAATATTACAAATGCAATATTTTCAGCAGATGGATTTAAATCTTTAAACTCAATACAATCTTCGTTCAAATTTTTATGATCAAAATGTTCTAATACATGCGTATCAATGATTGTGCTTAGTTCCTTCATATCTATCACATATCCTGTTTCTGGGTTTACTTCGCCAACTACTTTCACGATAAGCTCGTAATTGTGACCATGATAATGTGGATTGTTGCATTTGCCAAACACTTTCTGATTGGTGGCTTCGTCCCAATTGGGATTGTTTAAACGATGCGCTGCATTAAAATGTTCTTTCCTATAAACGGAAAATTTGTTGCTCATAATTATTTAACGTTTAATAGATAAAATTGTTTAATGAGGGGACTGCTTTTTTTATTTTCCACCAAAATATTCTACATAAATCCTTGGTGTTTCATACAGTTTCAATGCATGAAGTTTTATTTCTGTCGGAAGTTGTGGGTTTAACTCATTCCAAATGCCGATAACCAAATTTTCTATCGAACAAATTTTACCAGCCATAAAATCAACATCTAAATTCAAATTTTTATGGTCTAATTTTTCAGTAACATGTTCTTTGATGATGCCACTTAGTTTTTTTACATCAAACACAAAACCAGTTTCAGGATTTGGCAAACCCGCTAAAGTAACGTGTAGTTCAAAATTATGGCCATGCCAATTTTCATTGGCACATTTTCCAAAAACGGCTTCGTTTTCTTTCTTTGTCCATTTTGGGTTATATAATTTGTGCGCTGCGTTAAAATGCTCTATTCTAGTGATATATACCATTGATTTTCCTCGATTTTTTACAAATGTAGATACTATTCTGTAAAATGTAAAAGCGTTATCCGAAATTTGTACTTCAAATTAAATTTGCTTTCATTTCATTAAAGAGGCAAATTGCTGATATTAGGATTTCGAAAACATTGAATTTCAAAAGTTATACATGAACATACTCATCATTGCTTCTACTGAAATGGAAATCAAACCATTGATGTCTTCTTATTTCGAAGCCGATTATTTAATTACTGGCGTTGGTTCTCCGGCAACGGTTTATCATCTTTTAAAAAAAATCACTTTTAAAAAATATGATTTGGTTTTACAAGTTGGTGTTGCTGGAAGTTTTGACGAATCTTTAAAATTGGGCGAAGTTGTTTTGGTAAATGCTGATTGCTTTGCTGATTTAGGTGCCATTGAAAACAAAAAATTTTATTCATTATTTGATTTGAATTTAAATAATGAAAATGGTTGGTTTATAAATGAACATCAATTCAATACTACTTTAAAGTTTGTAAAAGGGGTTTCTGTTAATTGTTTAACTGATGAGGCAGAAAAAATTGCTTTATTCAAAGAAAAATATCAAGCTCAAATAGAATCTATGGAGGGCGCTGCGCTTCATTTTGTTTGTCTTCAAGAAAAAAATCCTTTTTTGCAAATCAGGGGAATAAGCAATTTTGTTGGCGAAAGAGACAAATCAAAATGGGATTTAAAATCAGCCATTGAAAACGCTAACAATGCAGCTTTGCAAATTTTAAAATCAATGTAAAAACTTATGAAACTCTCACTAGCTTTTTCTCCTTGTCCGAATGATACGTTTATTTTTGATGCTTTGGTGAATCATAAAATTGATACAGGAGATTTTGAATTTGAAGTGGTGTTAGCAGATGTTGAAACATTAAATCAGCATGCAATTGAGCAAAGATTCGACATTACAAAAATCAGTTACGGGGTATTTCACAAACTGATGAATGATTATGTGATTCTAAACAGTGGAAGTGCTTTGGGCACTGGGGTTGGGCCGTTATTAATTTCCAAAAATCATAAGGATTCAAATGAAATTGAAACGCAACAAATAGCCATTCCTGGAGAAAATACAACAGCAAACTTTCTATTTTCAACGGCTTATCCAAATGCCCAGAATAAAATATTTTTACGTTACGATGAAATAGAAGCATTTGTTTTAAACAATAAAGGGTTGGGCGTAATTATTCATGAAAATAGATTTACGTACACAGATAAGGGACTACATAAAATAATTGACCTAGGTGATTTCTGGGAAACTCAAACCCAAAGCCCGATTCCACTTGGAGGCATTGTTGTAAAAAGAAGTATTGAAAAGGTAGTACAAAAACAAATTGATCAGTTGATAAAGCAAAGTATTGAATTCGCTTTTTCAAACTATCCAATGTTGGCAGATTACGTAATCAAACATGCACAAGAAATGAGTGAAGATGTCATGCGCAATCACATTGATTTGTATGTAAATGATTTTTCTATTGCTTTAGGCGAAAAGGGTAGAAGGGCAATTGAGAAAATGCTGACTAACTATAATATGCCTGTAAATCAATCAAACATTTTTGTTGATTAATCTACAGATTTCTTTAGTGTAAATCCATAAACTTCTAAACATCTTTTTCTGGCAAAATCATGTTCAACAATTGGCAATGGGTAAGTCAATTCTTGAAATTCGGGTACCCATTTTTTAATATAATTTAATGCTGGATCAAATTTTTGCGTTTGTAAATAAGGGTTGAATACTCTAAAATACGGCGCTGCATCACAACCGCTTCCTGCCGCCCATTGCCATCCACCATTATTGGCAGCAAAATCGAAATCCAACAATTTTTCGGCAAAATATGCTTCACCCCAACGCCAATCTATTAATAGGTGTTTGCAAAGAAACGAAGCCACAATCATACGTACCCGATTATGCATAAATCCTGTTTCATTGAGTTCACTCATGCCCGCATCAACAATTGGATAACCGGTTTTTCCTGCACACCATTTCTCAAATTCATCTTCATTATTCCTCCATTTAATTTCATCATACAATGGCTTAAATGATTTATGCTGATGAACATGTGGAAACTGCCAACTGATCATGTGGTAAAATTCTCTCCAAATGATTTCATTTAAAAATGTTTCAGATAATGAAGCAGTAGCCTGTGCAATTTTCCGTACACTCACCGTCCCAAAACGCAGATGAACACCCAGTTTTGATGTGCTATTAATAGAAGGAATATCTCGTTTTTCTTTATAATTTTTTATGATTAATTCGTCAATAGTTTGTGATGGAAAATGAGTATTGGTTTTGGCAAATCCCATTTCTTCAAGGCTGGGTATTTTTGTAGGAATGATTTTTATGAATCGTTTATGGTTAGGCGTTAGGTCAAAAGATTCCATGCCTTTTATGGCCAAAAGAGCTTTCCATTTTCTGCTGTAAGGTG
>CANFUJ010000162.1 GCA_947450165.1 Chitinophagaceae bacterium | reverse complement strand
GATCAATTTGGAAATAAAACAATAAAAAAGTTGGTAAAAAATTAATTAGCTTTAAAAAGAATTTATAATTAAAAACGAGGATTAATGCAAATAGAAATTTTAAAATCGAAGGTTCATCGTGCTGTAATTACGGAAGCGAATTTAAATTATGTGGGAAGTTTAACATTGGATGAAGATTTAATGGATGCAGCCAATATGATTGAACACGAAAAGATTCATGTGGTAAATGTAAACAATGGCGAACGCATTGAAACCTATTTGATAAAAGGTCCTCGTGGCAGTGGCGTTGTGTGTTTGAATGGCGCTGCAGCAAGACGTGGCGAACCAGGGGATGTGATTATTGTGATTTCTTATGCTATAATGGATTTTGAAAAAGCGAAAACGCATAAACCAACTGTTGTATTTCCAAAAGAAGGCAACTTGTTATAAAGCATTTGCCAAATAAACAATTTTGATTTTCAAAAAATAAAAATATTTCAAATGAATAAATTCTTTGCGGCGGCTTTTTTAATGATTGTTTCTGTAACTGTAATTGCGCAGAAATCTACATTGTATAATCCAGAGGCAAATGCGAAAATGGACATTGAAAATGCCTTGAAAAAAGCAAAGGCGGAACATAAATTTGTATTGCTACAAGGAGGTGGAAATTGGTGCCCTTGGTGTATTGAGTTTCATCGGTTTTGCACTGCAGATAAACAAATAGATTCTATCATTAATGCAAATTTTGTTTGGTATCATTTGAATTATAGCAAGGAAAATAAAAATGAAGATTTGTTTAAAAAATATGAATATCCTCAAAGATTTGGCTTCCCAATTTTTATGATTTTAAATGAAAAAGGAGAGCGCATTCATACTCAAAATTCAGAATACTTAGAAGATGGTAAAAAAAGTTACGACAAGAAAAAGGTAATTTCATTTTTACAAAACTGGTCACCGGCTGCTTTAGATCCAACAAAATATTAATTGATATTCGCGTTTTACTCCGGTAAATTTTCTAGCAATTGAACCTCATACAAGCCGTGAAATAAATAATATTTCTTAGTATCTATTTCTAAGCATTTGTAGCGGCTTCTTACTTTTGATTCTTTAATAAATTTCCTATTCCCTTTTATGACAAATGGTGACCCGATTGGCAATTGTTCTATTAAACAATGATTATCTTTTTTAGCATCGTAATTGCGTAAAACTCTAAGCAACTGTTCATCTCCACAACTGCTTGCAGCTGGGTTTTTCAAGGTTTTATTCAATGCAGCTTCTATATCTGTTGGAAAGATTTTCTTTTTTACAAATACAGATAAAATTTCTGAAAAAAAAGATTTCCATTCTATGCCATGAGGCGATACCCTGTTGCCATATTTTTCAAAAGTGTATAAATGTGCCAGTTCGTGTAAAAGGGTTATCAAAAAACTAAATTTATTTAAATTCCCATTTACACTAATGCGGTGTGCTTTATCTTTAAATGCATGTCGGTAATCGCCAAGAATAGATTGACGATGGCGTGTGATGGTTAAATGCACTTTGTATCGATGCAATTCTTCCAATACTTCATCGCAACAATTATCGGGTAAATAAGCGGCTAATGCGTGAATCGGCACTTGCTTTTTAGACATGTCTATTTTTTATTAAGCTTCATCAAGGTAGTTACTTCGGCCATCAAATAAAACAAATAAAAACACAATCCCAAAAACATACTGCCTTTATCAAATTTGTAATTATTGTAAATAACATAAACAAAAACGGCTAGCAAGGAGCCAAACATTTTAATTAAAATTCCACCCATCACACTTCTAATAAAAACATTTGGATTTTTATTTTTCATCGATTTGATTTGTAAAGCCAATGTGATTAAATTTAAAGAAAGGAAAAATAAATTGGCAGCCCAAAGTAAAGCATTGTCAAACCCTAAATGTAAAAAGCGTGAAGATTTTAGAACCATTATGACCATAGCCAGAATAAAAAAAACAAAAAACAATAAGTAAGATTTTTTTATAAAATTGAACATGATTTATTTTTTTTTACTGGTATCTACAACGATTTTTATGATGGTAGCCGCGATTAAAATTAATGGAAAAACCCAAGAGGCTATCGGTGTATTGAACTTAAAATACTTGTCAACTTGCATACCTCCAAAAACACAAATAAGTAAACCGCCAATCATTTGAGATGACAGGCTTAAATATTTTAATCCATTATTTTTATTATTGATCATCTTCGTTTGAAAAGGATGAAGTCGATGCTGCAATATCTTCCCCCATTACACATTTCCCATTAAAGATTACTGTACTTTCCATTTGAAGTTTTCCAACATGAATATTGCCATTGATGATTGAGTTCCCCATCAAATTTAATTGTCCAGTCATCTTGACATCCCCGTTTACAGTTCCTAAAATGTCTGCTTGGTTTCCGTTTAGATTACCTTCTATTAAACCTTGTTGGCCTATAATGATTTTTGCTTTGCAATTTATATTGCCAATCACTTTTCCATCAATTCGGATATCTCCCACACTTTCCATGTCTCCTTTGATCACGGAGTCGGAACTTATGATGCTAATTGATTGGATTTCTTGATTGGATTCTGATTTAGACTTTTGTTGAAACATAAGTAAAAAATTTATAAGTAATGAATAGATATAATTTGGAAATATTAATCATCAATATTTTCCAATTTTGGCATTTTTAAGTTGTTGGTATCTAAAATTGTTATTTTCCCTTTTAATACTTTCTCTATGTTTTCATAATAAGTATGCTGTTGATTTAAAGCTTTTTCCATAGAGTCCGTTCTTGCTTTTAGCATTCTAAACTCTTTTACTTGTTTTACATTTCCGTATCCAACTCCAGGTAAATAATATTTTAATGGCGTGAAAATAATTAATGAAGCCGTTAATGCTACCAATAGTACAAAAAGCGTACTCATCGAAATATACACACTCAATCTAGTAAGTTTGAATTTAATGACTTCTTCATAAGTGTCTTCATTCATTAACACCAATCTATAGTTGTTTTTCAAACGTTTTAGCCTGTTTGTAATGTCTGATTGATCCATATCCTTAATTTATGCACTGAATTTTATTTCCTTTTGGTGTGTAAACATACAATTTCTAGGATAAAGTTATTTTACTCTGTACAAAAAATCAGAATAAATTGACCTGAAAATCAAATTTCTTAAATGTTATTCAGTTTATTTTAAAAAAAAGGACTGAAATTCATTTATATTTTTCCGTTAAACTTTTGAGTTCTATCGTCTTTTTTTATTGCTGTAAGGTAAAAATTGCCGATATTTAACGGCATTAAATATTTTCTAATTCATGAATGGGAAGACTTACCATTATTTATCGTTAATATCTTTGTTTGTGTTGATTTCATTTTCAGGAATTGCACAGCCAACTTGGACATTTGACCCTTTTGGAAAAGAAAAAAAACCAAAAGAATACGAGGAAAAAAAATTAGGATCAGAAAAGACTGCAGATAAAAAATTTACCAAACTTCGTCGGTTTATTCAAAATAATGTAACACACTACAATTATTATTTCAACGCAAACAATAAAATCAATAAAGTATTAGAAGTGGCAAAATCAGCGCAACAAGATGATTATGCCAAGCTGCTTAGTTTTTATCCGTATAGTTTAGACAATACATCTCAACAGGCCACAGAATTGGATTCGGTGATATATAAAGCTACTGCAGGAATATTATTACATGATTTAAGAACGGATTGGGTTGATAATATGTACTTTCTAATAGGAAAAGCGTATTATTTCAGAAAAACATTTGATACTGCTTCACTTACTTTTCAGTTTATAAATTATAATCTTTTTCCTAGAGCTAAAAATGAAGATGATAACCGGATTGTTGGCGCAAACAGTTCTGCAACTTTAAAGAAGCTTTCTATAGCAGACAAAGAAAAGCGGAATATATTTAAACGTATATTTTCAAAGCCCCCAAGTAGAAATGATGCATTGATTTGGTTGGCAAGAAATTACATTGATGCTGATCAATTTGGCGAATCGGCAGGTTTGATAAACATACTTCAAGAAGACCCCAATTTGCCATTTAGATTAAAAGATGATTTAGACCAAGTGAACGCATATTGGTATTTTAAGCAACGTAATTATGATAGTGCTGCAGTTTATCTTGAAAAAGCGCTATCGAGTGCTGATAACAAATCCGATTTAGCGAGATGGCAGTATTTACTGGGGCAGTTGTATGAAATGACTGGGAAGTATGATAAGGCAAACAAATATTTTAGTGTAGCAGGAAAGCGAACTGTAGATCCTCTAATGGATATTTTTGCACATTTGAATAACGCAAAAATGTTAAGGGATTCAGGAAATGGGAAAGCTTTAGATGAAAGTATAGCGCAGCTTTTAAAAATGGCAAAGCGCGATAAGTATGAAGCATATCGAGATATTATCTTTCACAGTGCCGGAATTTTAAGCATGAAAAAGCCAGATACTACGGCAGCGATTGCTTTTTATGAAAAAAGTCTAAAAGTGAATGAGTCTAATGCGGCTTATAAAAATAAAGTACATCTGGCATTGGGTAGAATTGCATACGCTCAAAAACAATATAAATCGGCTGCTGATCATTATGATAGTTTGGATATAACAGAGCCAGCTTTGCAATTGGATTCTATTGAAGTTGCCGAAAGAAAAGAAAGTTTACGTAAGGCTGCCAATCAATTTGACATTATACAACTAGAAGATAGCTTGCAAATGGTTGCGCTGCTGCCTGTTGCAGAAAGAGATGCGCTACTTAAAAAACTTGTAAAAAAATCGCGTAAAGATGCAGGGCTCAAAGAGGTAAATGTAATTGATGATGGCAATAAACTAAGTAGTTTTTCAGAAGATAAAAATGCTTCTCAAGATTTATTTAAAACTACTACAAAAGGTGAGTGGTATTTTTACAATGCATCAGCGAAGTCTAAAGGTTATTCTGCGTTTAAGGCAAAATGGGGAGACAGAGAAAATACAGATAATTGGAGGCGTAAATCTGCATCAGATGCTATATTAGTGAATGCTGTCGATCCTTTAGCTCCTGCAGATAGCAGTACTTCGCAAGCTGGAAAAAATTCGGAAATTACTTTTGAATCGTTGTTGTTTAGTTTGCCATTGACGTCAGAAAAATTAGACAGTAGCAATGAAAATATTGCAATTGCATTAATAACACTCGCAGAGATTTTTCAAAATGAATTAAGGGATTACGATGAAGCCATTTATACCTATGATATATATTTACAAAGGTTTCCAACAAGGTTAAAGGACGGCGAAGTGTATTTAGGATTGTACTATTGCTATACAAAAATCCAAGATTTAGAAAAAGCAGCTTATTACAAAAGTCTTTTGGATTCTTCATTTGG
>CANFUJ010000161.1 GCA_947450165.1 Chitinophagaceae bacterium | reverse complement strand
TTGGTCGGCTTATTTTTTCGTGAACTGGCTGGGACTCGAACCCAGGACCCATACATTAAAAGTGTATTGCTCTACCAACTGAGCTTTAGTTCATGAAAAAAGAGCCGACTGAAACATTTTTTTACTTCTGGTGTAACATAACTGAAACAATCACCGGTTATGAAATAATTTATTTTTTTAAATACCTAATTTTAAATTTGACTATTACTTATGTAATTTATAGTGTTTTAATAACACTTCTACAAAAATCCTATTTATTTGATACCCAAACGTGACCCAAAATGTTGATTAATTGATGATAGGAACTTCAGAAAATTCACCATCAGTTATAGTTATATTATTGGTGCCATTTGTAAAAGTCCCACTAAATGTACCTTTAATAGTAGTTCCATTGTTTTCAATAGCAGTTATAATTATTGTTTGGTTACATTGTGCATAGTTTACACCATTAATGTAGGAGTCTGTATCTGTAATTGAAAATAGTCCAGTAGCAGGTTGTTGATTATTTGGCAAAATGAATATAATACTATTGCCCCCATTTGAAAAACCATAACCATCAGATGATACCAATTCATAATGGCTTGACCCGGGTTTATTATTAAGGCAAAAAGATGGCCCATTAATCCAACCAATCCTATTATTATAAACAGCATCACAGTTGTTCAATACTCCATTAGCTTTAAATTGAAACTTAGGTTGAGGTCCAATACAATTATTTGTAGAGTTTTGAGCCGTAGCATCTTTTTTACAGCTTATTTGAAACAAAATAATTGAGAGTGAAAAAATAGTAAGTGATGCTGATGCTAGTAAGATTTTTTTTGTTTTCATTTTATTTAATTTAATATTTTATTTGATACCCAAACGTGATCCAAAATGTTGTTATAATATATTGAATTTAGTAAAAAATAATTTAATGATCTAAGGATTCTACTGAATAAGTATCATCACATACTGAAACTGTTTCAAGTTCCATATGGTCCTCATTTAATGCATACCAGAAGTAGAAAATTTTATGTACAGTATTAAACGGTTCGTCATATTCTTCATAATGATATTTGATCTCCCACTCCCTTACACCACCATGACTAGAACAGGCTCCAGAACCTGTAGCTGATGAATTCCATTCATCACAACAAACAGCTCCAATTCTTTCTTTTTTTACATTATAGGTTAGGATACCAATAATGAAGTATGAAATACCAATTATAAGTATAGAGATAACCCAACTTGTCTTAAATTTTATTTTAATAAATTCATTAAGATAAATTATAAATATTAAGACTAAAACTGCTGATCCGAACTGTAGTATGGGGTATAAAAAAGACATTAATGAATCCGTTTCTTGTAATATTTTTTAAATAAGACCATAGTTATAATAAACAGTACAAAGGCTGTAAAAAAATAAATGAATATTTTAGTATTTCTCTTTATCCTATGTTCTTTTTCACACACCTGATATTCTTTTTCTAATCCTACAGAATCATTCATTGCTTTAATTGGATCAAATCCTAATTTGTTATAACAAGAACTATTTTTAAATCTCTCAAAATTTGTGGCTTTTGGGTCAAACTCATAATCTCCAAAAGCTAAAGCAGGGTTACGAGCTTCAGCAAATTTTCGGGGTAAGCTAGCTTGATAATTTTTAGCAAGATTTACACTTCTTTGGTATAATGCATTCAGTAATTCTTTTTTTTTGGTATTGCTGTAATTACTTTCTAATTTACCAATTCCATTATACTCATATACACCTAAAAGATTTAAGTTATCATTATCATCATCATTTCTAAAATCTTTAACCTCTGCAAATAATTCAGAAATATTTGGAAAATAATTATAAACTGTGTCCGTAACATAATTCTTATCAACCAATTCTTCTTTCCCTCCAAATGATTTATAATGAATTACGTACTCTTCTATACACAAACCTAAATCAATATACTGATTTGTTAAATTTGATTTTTCCCCATTGTTTAATGATGAAGTTGTTTCAAAGTCTGTTTCAAAAAGTTTGGGACTGTATTTTTTTTTAACTAACACAGAGAATGAATTTGCAGACCCACTCTTTAATGTCTCAGAATAAATTTTTGAAGAACTACGTATAAATTTTATATTGTCAGAATCTGAGCCTAACATTATGGCTGAAGCAATTTTGATACTACTTATATCACAAGGAGATGTGTTACAAATAACACCTTCAACTTTATATTCTTCTTTAACCTTTGTAAGTTTTAACTTTGATATTAAAAAAAAATCATTAGTTAATTTGGGACTAAAGGTTACACTTCCATTTAAAGTATCTCCTTCAACACCTGCCATCCAGGTATAATGATTATTTTTAGAAGAAATCTCTTCTTCTATTTTCTTATCTAATTTATCAAACTGATACTTCATATATTCTGGTGAAGAATAATCTATATTTTCAGAAGATTGAATTATAGAAAAATCTTCCTTTTTATTGTTTTTGCAGCTTACAACTAGAAAAACAAGTGTTGAAATAAAAAAGAATGAATTGATTACACTTTTCATTTTTATTTTTTATACAATTTAATTAAAATAAATGACCCAAAATATTGTTAATTATTACAACTTTATAATATTTCAGCTAGATATACAAACTTGTTTTATTTAGTAAATTCACTTTAAACTATATTTAAAAATTACGTAAATACGAAATACAGCAAATGATATGAATATCAAAAAAGTTAATACAGCCAGTATTAATTTTATACTTTTTCAAAATTTGAGTAAGAGTTTTTTTAATAAAACAATGCTTTATATACATCTTCAAAATCAGTACAATTATCTAAATACTTTTCTACAATAGAATAGTAATCTTTTTCTGAAATATTTGTTGCTGTACACAATACTTCAAGATTTGCTGTTTCAGCAAACTGAATTTTCCCATCTGCAATCATGACTAAGTAAACAAATAAAACAAACCATTCTTTATTGCTTTCTGATAATGAAGATAAAGCTGAGAAAAGTCTTTGATTATCTCCATTTTGTAAAAAACTAATTAATGTTTGATCGTATGGGTCTAAATTAATTCTAAGCATCACAGCTTCTACAACTTTGGTCTCATTTTCATGAATATTATTATCACTTTTTGATATAATGATTAAGGAACAAATTATTGCAGCTTTTTGACTAGTAGTTAAATCATACGGCAAATCAACTAAATCCCATTTTTTTCTCATTAAATACATATTAATATCCATAGTTATTTTTTTAAGGTAATAAAATTTGATTTGGATAAATTGATAATCACTTATTAGCAGTTTGTTTTAAATTTAAATAGTCACTGTTTGGTATTTTACAAGTCCAATTAGATAGTGTTCCTTCAAACAAAAGATGACTTCTCATAACTGTACATTTCATAACAATCATATTTTTGTTTTCAAGAAAAGAAAAATAAAAAACAATTTCAGAGTTTATAATTTCTTCTCTTATTATTACAAAATGTTTTTTGCCACCATAAACTTCATCAACAATATCTCCTGCTATAAATAGTTCTCTAAGATCAAAATCAAAAAGAAGACAACTTTGATTGTAATTACTCTTTATTGTACTGGCATTTTTTGTATACTCCAATCCAGTAATATTACTTATTATCAATGTCCAATTAAACCCAATACACTTTGTAAATTCTTCTTGAAATTTACTGGAGCCAATTAACTTGTTAAAAAAGCTCATATTTAATAGTTTGTTTTTTGGTTTACAAATTTTTCAATTTCTAAATCAAATTCTTCTTCTGAAGCCCACTGATTAAGAAGTTCAAACTCACGACCGTCTTTTAAAGTAATATTAGCTTTTAATTTAAATGTGAATGGGTGAATTTTACAAACAACAAAAGCTTGGGATTCTCCAAACTTGTTTAAATGATAGCTTTTAGCTTTGATATACATGTTATAATTACGTTTAAAATAATAATAAAATTGAGCCGATTGTTATTATAAGTAACATCATCCCTAAACAACCTGAAGACTTATCTTTAAGTGAGCTTTCGTTATTCTGATAAATAATACTATTTATTTCATTATGTAGAATTGGTATATCTGCAACACTTTTAACTTGAGTTGATGTATTGGCAGTATAGTGGTCTTTCCCTGATTTTTGAATTCTTGTTGCCCCTTTAGTAATAATAAGCATATATAATTCTGGGGCTTGGGGACAAAAGAAAGTATCTTTTCCTGTATATGGTTCTTTATTGTAAAACAAAACTGGTCTATAACCTAATTTTACAAGTTCATTGTAAATTGAATTTTTAAATTCATCTGTGTTCATGTTTGATTATTTTTTTTAGTAAATATTAAAGGTATAGTCCTCTCATTTTTTTTATCATATCTACATATTTTGCAGTTTCAATAATATTCACAAATTCACTTTCTGATATACCAATTTCTTTAGAAATACCAGTTGCATAACTGATTTCTATATCTTCAGCAATACCATCAATAATTACTATTGAATGGATTAATGCAACAAGCCATTCTTTTTGTGTTCTAGATAATGTATTTAATATTCTCATTAACTCTGCTTTGCCAGAACTAGCTAGCTTTTGCATAATTGAATCAAAAGGACTAATATTCAAATAATTGGCAATTGAGTCTATAAATTTAGTTTCTGAGTCAACCACTTTTCTGTCTGCTTTAGCCATGACAATTAGGATGCTAACAATTGCTGCTTTTTGCTCAATAGTTAATTGTTTTTGAATTTCATTTAATTCCATTTTATAAGTTTTTTAGAGTTTGTCTTAAATAACAAATGGGCTAACAACATCTGAAGTAACCGGTGGGAGTCAAAGCCCAATGATACAAACAGAGTGTAGCCCACTTTTGAGGTGAACTTTCAACCCTGCTTTTTGTATCATTTTAGAATTTTGACTTTTCCGGTTACAAAAGCAACGATTAAGTTGTAATTATTTTATTTAGATGTTTATTTTCCTATAATGTCATTTTTTATTTAAAATTAGTTTACAAAATCAAATATAGTAAAAAATATCCTTTCATGTTCTCGTACAGAAAGGATGAAACAAACGTTGACTCCCACCAGCTACAATAGTCCTTCATCAGCAAAACTGAAGTAAGCATCTTCTGGTACAACAATTAAATGGTCCAATAATGCTATATCCAACAGTTTACAAGCTTCTTGTATCTTTTTGGTAATATCCCTATCCTGTATAGATGGTTGTAGATTTCCTGAAGGATGATTGTGTGCAAGAATTATTCCTGTTGCAGCAGATTTCAATGCAACTGATAAAACCAGTCTTGGGTCAGCAACAGTTCCTGTTATACCACCTTTGCTGAGTTCATAAACCCCAATAATTCTGTTAGCCCTATTGGTGTAAAGTACAACAAAGCTTTCCTGTAAAGAGATGGTTTCCTCTGGAAAGAA
>CANFUJ010000160.1 GCA_947450165.1 Chitinophagaceae bacterium | reverse complement strand
GGTTAGCGTATTTATTGATGATGGCATCACAAGCTTTGTCGATAAGTGCATAAACTTCAACAAAATCTTTTTCGGTTCCATACCAAGGATCGGGAACATTTTGCAATTTCCCAGGATAAAGTGGTTCTAAAAATAATTGAACTTTTTCTTCACTGTATTCATCTTGAGCAATTCTTTGAATATCATAGATTACATCATTGGCCATGGCAAAAATCAAATCGTATTCCAATAAATCTTTTTTTAAAAACTTTCTTGATCTTTGGCTGCTGATGTCAATTCCGTTCTGTGAACAAATTTTCGTACTCAAATGATGCGGATTTTCGCCATTGTGAAAACCATTTGTGCCGGCACTTTCAATCCTCCAATTCAAACCAGCTTTTGCTGCTTTATCTATCAAAACGCCTTCTGCAATTGGACTTCTACAGATGTTGCCTAAACAAACCATTAAAATATTCATTCGTTATTTTTATTGAAATTAAAAACAATATATTAAATCAATCAACACAAGTACAGATATGATAACATTTTGTCAAAGATAATTACTCAATATTTTATTATGGAAAAATTATAGGATAATCATCAGCCCTTCGGCTTTTAAAAATCTAAATTTCGTCACAAATGATCATTTCATTGATATCGGTGTAATAGAAAAATAAACTCATTAATACCGATTAGACATCTGTAATGGTCCAATAAAATTATCCAAAACAGCTGTCATATCGCCATTAAACAAGAAAAAGTATAACTAAAAAATAATTATAAATGGTATAAATTGCGGACAAAATAAAGCATCATGTCATCAGAAGAAAATAAGGACTTAACGGTGAGAGAAAAAGGCATCATTAGAATGCGTAGTATCATGGATTTGGGAATGGGGATTATGTGGACAGCAATGGGAATATGCTCAATATTTATCAAAAAAATAAATGTTGAAATAGCTTCAAGGTACGAACCATCTACTATGTTGGTTTTTGGAATAGTTTGTACCATTTATGGCATTTTTAGAATTTACAGAGGAGTTAAGAAGAATTATTTGAAAGAGAGGGGTAAAGAGGTTTAAGAAGTTTCAGAAGTTTCAGAGGTTTCAGAGGTTTCAGAGGTTGGGGACTTTCGTCTGCCGATGTTGGTGTTTTCACCAATCATCAAAGTAGAAATAATTGAATACTTGATACGGAACATGATTAAACTCCCTTCACCTTTCGGGGGAAGGGTTGGGGATGGGGGTTCAAACAACAAACACCAAACACCAAACACCAAACAACAAACAACAAACAACAAAAGTTATTGAATGAATTTCAGGATTGTCTTATATATTTTCTGTGTTTTTTTGATCAGTTGTGCTGATGATAAGTCTATCAGAAGCGCAACTGATACGCCTGAAAAAGGAACGATTTATATTAGTGTGGATGAATCTTTCAAGCCAGTGATGGAACAGCAAATTAAAATGTATGAAGCTTCTTTTCCTGAATCGCACATTATTGCAACTTATAAATCGGAAGCAGCTTGTTTTAGGGATTTATTTTCGGATACAACAAACCGTCTTGTTGTTGTTGGACGTGGATTAAATAAAAAAGAAGAAAGGTATTTAACCGATTCATTAAAATATAATCCAGGTTGTAATGCTGTTGCTTCGGATGCGATTGCCATAGTAGTAAACAAAAATTCTACAGATACTTTATTTACACCGACTTCATTAAAAACGGCACTTCAAGGAAAAAATGCAAACAACAAAACCTATGTATTTGATGGGTTAAATGCTACAAGCACTGTTCGATATATCAAAGATTCAATATTGAAAGGTGAAGCTTACGATACTGCTGTAGTGAAGGCTGTTAAAAATAGTCAAGATGTGTTGAATTATGTTTCTACCCATGAAAATGCGGTTGGATTTTTAGGCATAAGTTGGATTGGAAATCCAGAAGATTCGGCGCAGATTAAATTACTACAAACCTTAAAAATTGCATTTGTACAATGTGAAGTTTGTAATGACAAACCATATGTTAAGCCAATGCAGGAAAGTATGATAACGAGAAGGTATCCGTTGGTGCGAAGTATGTTCTATATCAATAAAGAAAATTACAAAGGATTGGGAACCGGTTTTGTGGCATTTTTGAAATCGGAGCGTGGACAATTGATTTTTAGAAGGGCTTATTTAGGCCCAATTATGGATTTTGAAGTGAGAAAAATAAATATTAACGAAAAGTTGTTAGAAAAATAAGCAATACTTTATAGGTTATTCTATTATTTTTACATTAATACAAGTACAATAAAAATTTAAAAAAATGAACAAGTTAAAAATTGGTTTGATGGCTATTGCTTTATTGGTTTTAAATACTGCTTTTGCACAAACCATCGAGATGGGAAAACAACAAGTTTATTACGAGCGTTATAAGTCTGCAAAAGAAACATTTCAAAAATTAGTGGCTGCAAATCCGAATGATGATGTTGCTATTTATTGGCTAGGACAATCGATGATTTTATCAGATGATGTTACCTCAAAAGATATTGCAGCAGCAAAAGCTTTGTATCAATCAAAGTTGGCTATACCAAACAATTTTTTAATTATGGTTGGTATAGGGCAGGTTATGGATATTGAAAAGAGGAACTTACAGATTAATCAAGATTTTTTTAATTATTATGCTATTTAACTAATAGTTTTAATTGAGACTTATCTAATTTTACTAAACATAGAATAAATTCATTTAAAAATTGTTCTATATTATTTTAAATTGAAATTTTACTAATTCAAACTTTTTGTATGAAAAATAATTTTTTTAAGTGTTTTTTGTCTTTATTGTTCTTAATCTCAACAAATTTGAATGCACAAATTAAGCCTGATATAGACAAAATAGATGACGCAGTAGTTGTAGTTTTAATTTATGATTATTTCGGAAATTTTGTAGGGCATGGAAGCGGTTTTTTTATTGATACTAAGGGAACAATAGTTACAAATTTCCATGTAGTAAAAGCAGCGTTTTCACTTAAAGTAAGAGTCGAAAAGGGCGGTATAAAAAAGGATTATGATGTACAAAATATTTTAAAAGGTGATGAGTCGAAAGATTTAGCCATAATCTCAATAAATAATACGGATCAAAGCACTTTTTCATTTCTTAATTTGTCAAAGTCTTTGCCATTAAAGGGTGATGATTGTTGGGCAATTGGTTGTCCTGCGGATTTAAAGTATATGAACACTGTCAGCAAAGGCTTAATTTCAAATATCGATCTTTCTTCTAACCCTAAAAAGCTACAAACAAACGCAGAAATTTCTCATGGAAGTAGTGGTGGGGCATTGATAAACTCAAAAGGAGAAGTTTTAGGAGTCACAAGTTCTGGCGATGGTTCTGATGATGGAGCTAGGGCTAGCATCAACTTTGCTGTTTGCATAAGTGAATTAAATGATTTAGAGCCAATTAATAAAAAATCAATCATTGATCAAACTGCCATTCCTTGTCAATTGTCATTCTACACTAATAGTTTTTACCCAAAATTTGCATATTTATATATTGATGAAGTCTTTTTAGGAAGTTTTTCTCAAAGCTTTGAAAATAATTTTACTCCTAAATGTGGTGATGAAGGAACTTTAACTAGGTATTTATATAGTGGAAAACATACTTATCAGGTATTTTATGTAGAGAGCAATTCATGGGCATCGGGTACAGTTGATTTAAAACCAGGTCAATGCCAAATTTTTAAAGTTACAGACAATAAATCACAACCTACAACAAGCAATTCGATTATAGAAAGCTGTAAAAAACTTATCATGTACGAACGATATAATACAGCTAAAGGTTGTCTTAAAAATATTATTGAGAACGAACCAAATAATGTAGAGGCGATTTATTGGTTAGGACAAGCAATGATACGCCCAGAAGAAAGTAATAGCAAAGATTGGGCAGAAGCAAAAGCATTATATCAAACTAAATTATCTGTCTCTAATAGTCAATTATTGATGGCAGGAATTGGTCATATTGAACTTTTAGAAGGTAAAATAGAAGATGCGAGAAACCATTTTGAAGCTGCAGTTTCACTTAGTCAAGAAAAGGATATAACAGTTTTAAATGCAATTGGCTTTGCCAATGGAAACCCTGACTCAAAGAATGGAAACGCTTATTATGCTATCGAAAAATTAAAAAAAGCTACACAAATTAAAAAACTCAATGATCCTGATGTATTTGTAAATTTAGGTGATGCTTATCGTAAAAATTCAGATGGAGGAAATGCAATTCAAGCATATCAGTCTGCGTTGTTATTAAATCCTAAATACGCAAGAGCCTATTACCGTATTGGAAAATTATATCAATCGCAAGGGAAAGGTCAAGAAAGTTTATTTATGGAATACTTTAATAATGCAATTGCAGCTGACCCTCTTTTCGCACCTGTTTATGCAAACTTGTTTAATTATTTTTATGAAACCAACGTTTCTAAAGCCGCAGAGTATTTTGAAAAATGGCAGTCGAATTCTGATGTAGATTATAAAACTTGTTATTACAGAGCTGCATTAAAATATGCACAAGGATATTTCATGGAGGCGATAACAAAATCGGATGAATGTATTAATGCAGATAAAGAAAATCCTTATCCGAATTTATTTGGGTTGAAAGCAAACGCTTACAACAGATTAAAAGATTCAATACATGCTGTTGAAAGTTATGCAGAATATTTTAAGCGTCAATCTCCAGAAAAAATAACTTCAGGTGATTATGTTGAATATGCAAAAAATTTATTGAAAATTCCTGGAAACGAAGCGCAGGCTGGTTTAATTATAGACAAAGCGGTTTCAATGGATTCGATAGAATCAAACAAAGTACAGTATTTAAAAACCGTAGCACAAGCGTATGAAAGCAGAAAGCGTTTTATTGAAGCTGCTGATTGGTTCAATAAAATTGTTGTTGTAAAAAAGAATCCTTCAAAATTTGATTTGAATACAACCGCATTTAACTATTACAAAGGAGGAGATTATCAAAAATCAATTGTTGCATTCACGGCTTCTGCAAATAAATTTACTGATGATCCTTATGCGTACAACATGATTGGAAAGGCAAGCTGGGCAATAGATACCACAATGGAACAAGGTTTGGCAAATGTGGCATTTGAAAAAACCATACAGCTTGCAATGGTAGATAGCGTTAAATACAAGCCTCAATTGATGACGGCGTATAAATATTTTGTAGCGTATTTTGCCAATATCAAAAAGGATAAAGAAATGGCCTTGAGTTATGTAGAAAAAGCTTTAGCATTAGATCCTAATGATGCAGAAGCTAAAATGTATAAAGAAGCCATAACTGCAAAACCTACATCAAAGCCAAAAGAAGGGAAGAAGCCATAACAACGCTGCGCGTGTTTAAGTCGCTTCGCTGGTTTAAAACACTTTGTTGGTTTAAGTCGCTTCTCTAT
>CANFUJ010000159.1 GCA_947450165.1 Chitinophagaceae bacterium | reverse complement strand
TCCTATTAAAGAAGCACTTTTGAATCCAGAAAGCGAATTCATAAAAGCCGCTCTTTTTCTGGATTCCATATTGAGTATATCAAGCTCTGAAAATTGAATATTATTCATTGAAATTATTTTACAATACTTCCAATAACAATATAAATCCAGATTTGTTTTTACTTATTAAGAACTAAATTCTAATTTGTTTTAAACTTTCTTTTTGGATTTTTTGGAATTGTGCACATGCATTTCTAAAACTTTTTTAGCCTCGGTTTTTACTTCCGATTTTTTTCTAAATCCCCACATGAAATCACGCGCAAATTTTCCAGTTTCTTCTACATCAACAATGGGAAAAGGATAATCAAGGCCTATTTCGCAATTATATATCTTTTGTTCTATCAAAGAAAGTTTATGAGGTTCATGTATCAATGCTGGTGGAACTTGCTCAAGCTCTGGAATCCATTTTTTTATAAACAACCCTTCGCTGTCATGTTCCTTTGAGTTCTTAATTGGATTGTATATTCTGATGGTGTTGATACCCGTAGTGCCACTTTGCATTTGCAATTGTGGATAGTGTATCCCAGGTTCATAATCTAAAAACTGTCTGGCTAAAAAATGTAATTCACGCCAATCCTGCCAAAGATTGTAGGCAAAGAAGGAAACTACTAGTGCACGCATCCTAAAATTTAAATAACCCGTTTTTACAACACAACGCATGCATGCATCAACAATTGGCACACCTGTTTTCCCATTTTGCCATGCATTTATATACTTTTCATTTCGAGGCTTTATTAATAAATTAAAAGCTCGATTTATGTTTTCATTTTCATACCTACATTCTGTTTCAAATTTTTGAATAAAATGACAATGCCAATGTAATCTTGAAATGAAACCAGATAATGATCTTTTATTTAGAAAATCTTTATAATGATTGAGTGTATATTGATAAACCATTCTCATGCTTATGTTTCCATAAGTTAAGTATGGTGAAATGCGGCTACAACTTTTCCTACTCAAAGAAGGGACACTGATATTTTTACTATAATGAACATGACGTTCTTCGATGAAATTTTTAAAGTATCTCCATGCCCAATACTCACCTCCTCTTTGAAAATTAGAATTAGGTATTGTAATATCAGCACTTGAGTCCATTCCTTTAATTTGATTAAAATCGTTTAAATCTAACTGAACTGCATTTAATTTCTTTTCATCAAAAAAACTCAAAGGACTCGCCATTTTGGCTTCCCACATTTTTTGCCATTCATTGCGTACTTTTAATCCTCTCACTATTCCATTTGTTTGATATTCATTCCATTTAATATTATTTTTCTTAAAAAACAAAGCCATGTTACGGTCACGCGTATACGTTAATTGGTTTCCCGTTTCTTGATATGAGAAAATATTTTTGATGGAGTATATAGATTCAAGTTTTTCAAAAACCGGTTGAACTTCATTATGAAAAATATAAATTTTTGAATTGGTTTTTTCAAGCTTGGTATTCATTTCCATTAATGATTCGTAAATGAAACGCCAATGTCGGATATCACTATCTTGACCATTCATAATGGAAGGTTCAAAAAAATAAATCAACAATATGGGAAGTGAATGTTGTTGAGCAAAATAAAGCGGATCATGGTCTAAAAAACGTAAATCTCGTTTAAACCAAACAATATTTATTTCTTCTTTCGAATTCATTTTTATTTTATCCTATTTTATTGAAGATATAATCTGGTTTTTCAAAAGCAATAAATTATTGTGTAAGGAACATATAATCATAAACAAGAAACCATGAAATTTGTTTTAACTATTAAAGCAAACTATTGTTTCAAATTACATTTTAGTAATTAAAATTTTCAGCGTAATGCATTTAAGTTCCAAAATAAAAATGGATTAAAAGATGGTATGTAAATATTTATCTTAGTCAGTGCGACAAATAATTCAGAAGCTTTTTATAATAACGATTAAAGTTAAATTTTCAGGTTTTACGTCATAGTGAATTCTCTACATTAGCTATTTTCAATGTCTAAACTGAAAATAAAACAAATTAACAATCTCCCAAGTTTCACCTCAACAACAATTATACATACGAGTAATCTGCAAAATAGTTTTAATAATATACAACGTTTAATTAACTTGCAGAGTCTTTAAGGAAAAAATGAACAATGCTTACGAAAAAAGTACCTTTTTATTTATTAATTATTACATTTTTAATCTCTTCACTAATTTCAATCTTAGGGTTCTGTTATCTAAAATCGAATGCCAATAACGAAAATCCTGAAATTGACAATTCAACAAATCCAGCCAATGGGTCGTTTTGTAATTTAAATATCGGCAGACTTAATGGTTTTCAATACATTCATCCTTTGTTATATGCAGAGCCAAGATGTGAATCAGAGGAATTAGCGGATTGCAAAAATCAAATCAATCAGATTATCGAGAACAACACCGCTAACGGAAAAATTATTTCCGCTTCTGTATATGTTAGAGAGTTTACCCAAGCACAATGGATTTCAATAAATGCTTCAGAATTATATAGCCCTGGATCACTATTAAAAGTACCAGAATTAATGGCACTTTACAAGATGAATGAAATACAACCAGGTTTTTTAGACAAGGTAATTGAATACTCAGATGCTAATAAAACTAAATCAAATAGGGTTATAAATTTTGAAACAAATCACCATATTAAGCTTGGCAATAAGTACACGGTAAGAGAATTAATTAAATTCATGATTGTCTATTCAGATAACGATGCAACAATGTTGTTGAATGCTTTAATTGATAAATCGGTGTTTTCAAAAATATTTACAGACATCGGGTTAAAAGAGCCTGATTATAAATCCTCTGATTACAAAATGAATGTAGCAGATTATTCGATTTTTTTAAAGGAGCTATATAATGGATCGTATTTGAATTTTAAAAACTCTGAAGAATGCCTATCCTTATTAAGCCAAACGGAATTTAGCGAAGGAATGGTTAGCGGATTACCAACTAATTGTATTGTTTGTCACAAATTTGGTGAAGGTGGCCCAACATCAGAACCTAATTTCAGCGAAGGGGCCATAGTATATTGTGGAAGAACACCTTACATTATTTCAATAATGACCAAAGGAAAGGATATGAAAACATTACCTTCCGTATCAGCTGAAATTTCAAAAAAAGTATACCAGATCATGAGTTTGCATTAAAACTAATGATTAATTCCATTTGCTACTTCAATTAATTAGATAATCGAATCAACTGATTTTTGTTCAAGAAAAATTGAATTCAACTGAAAAATCTGGGTTTAAATTATCTAATTAATTTGCAACTATATTTTATAGTTTGATCCTTAGAAATAACATTTATAAAATAAGTACCTTTTGATAATTGATTCATATTCAACAAGGTGACTTTTTCGAATAAAGATTTAACTAAACAACGTCTTCCTCTTGAATTATAAATTGATACCACAATTTCTTTGTCATAAATATTTGAAATGTGGAATTTTTCCAGATTAATCTTAATTAATCCATCAGGAGCTGGATTAGGATAAACTACTGCTGTATCTGAAAACGCACTAACGGTAATGATTAAATTCAATGAAACTAAGGAATCGCAGCCATTCGAATTGGTTCCGATCCAAGTATAATCTCCTGAAGTAGTATATGTTGTACCATGCCAAGTATAGGATGATGACGTATTCACTGAGATATTATTTTCAGAAGGTTGCAATATCACCACAGTCATGGTTGCTATATTTGCATTCGATCCTGTAACTGGTGTAAAAGTATATGTAGTTGTTGTTTGATTATTTATGACTGATGGAGTCCAATTTCCATTAACCCCATTAATAGATGTATTGGGTAATAAAAAAGTAGCCCCTTTGCATTTCGGGGATATTTGTGCAAAAGTAGGATTCACTAATGTCGTATTATTATTTTGTGTGCCTGTTCCTGCTCCTACTATGCTTGAGTCTAATGGATGTGTTATTATATTACCTGTTCCATTTATCTCATCACATCCTACATCGTAAATAGACGAACGTGTTTGATTTTGTACATCTATATTGCTTAACATTGTCGAATAATTATTGCTATTTTCCGCTGCATCTAAAAGTGAATTAGGAGCTGTCAAAATTCCATTTGTTCGACTTCCAAATAATAAATTATCCTGAATAAATCCATTGGTGTTATTTAATCCTAATCCATTGGGTGCATCATATTTATTGCCTTCTGCAGAATAGGTTAAACTTGTATTGGTTGACTCCATGTTGGCCGCCTTTCCAGTAGACATTTTAATTGCATTATTAGAAATTTGAATCCCTAATGGTTGAAAAGGAGCATTGCCACTATTATTGTATCCTATTTTTATACCATAACCTTTACAATTTACAATGGTATTAAAGGCTACAATAGCACTATCTGCTGGAAGATATTCTCCATTCAAAATAAGTGGATTTAAACTGTCTGATGAAGCAAAGGTTCCATTGTATATGACAATCGGTGTTCTCATAGTTGTAGTACTTGTTTGACTTCCTAATAATCCTTCTAAATAATTATTAAACACCTTATGCCCTTTGTCAATAATTCTTATCCCATAAGAGTCCGTTTTTGTTGGATCATCATTGATAAAGTAATTGCCATATACTTCGCAATATTTTCCCATTCTTAAAGTAAGTCCACCGTTGCAATTTTTAAATGTGTTATATCTATATGTATTATGACAAGATTTATTGGAAACTATTTCAAGTTCAGTTTGAATGCAACCTTCAAATAAATTGTATTCGATAATATTGAAACCATCTGTTCTTGAATTATTTCCTACACCAACTCTTATGGTCTCTCCGCCATTACCTCCCATATAACTTCTACCGGCAAAATAATTTGAATCTATTTTATGAAAAGTAGATATAGATTTATTTGGAAACGTTGCGGTACTGTACCAAACTACAATTGTTGCTCGAGCATTTGATTTATTCACAAAATTGCAATGATCAACTCTGTTTCTGATACCAAAAATACCTATCCATTCATTTTCTATATTTCCATCAACAGAGGGTGTGTTATAATTATCAAAAATGATATTGCTTACTCTTGAATAATTTGCAAAAGTTGAAGTAGAAGTCCTAAAAGAAATAACTGGATTAGTTCCTGCGTTTCCATTTGCAAATTTGAACCCATTAATCAAGATTTTTGTGCCATCAAATTTTAAATACGTTGTGCCAGAAAAAATTACACCGCCTAAAGTTTGACTTGTAACAACTATCCAATTCCGATTTACATTTCCATGATTATTGCTTAAACTTATTTCACCCCAGTTGTATGTTCCATTAGCGACTATAATACTATCTCCAGGAAAAGCAATTGCAAATGCATTAGTCAAACCACTTAAACTATTTACAATTGTAGTGTTTGCATTTGAACTAAGAAAAGAAATAATAATTATTAAAGTTGTGATTAATTTTTTCTTC
>CANFUJ010000158.1 GCA_947450165.1 Chitinophagaceae bacterium | reverse complement strand
CCTCCATTTAATTTCATCATACAATGGCTTAAATGATTTATGCTGATGAACATGTGGAAACTGCCAACTGATCATGTGGTAAAATTCTCTCCAAATGATTTCATTTAAAAACGTTTCAGATAATGAAGCAGTAGCTTGTGCGATTTTTCTAACACTTACTGTTCCGAAACGCAGATGAACACCCAACTTTGATGTGCTATTAACAGAAGGAATATCTCGTTTTTCTTTATAATTTTTTATGATTAATTCGTCAATTGTTTGAGATGGAAAATGAGTATTGGTTTTGGCAAATCCAATCTCTTCAATGCTTGGTATTTTTGTAGGAATGATTTTTATGAATCGTTTATGGTTAGGCGTTAGGTCAAAAGATTCCATGCCTTTTATGGCCAAAAGAGCTTTCCATTTTCTGCTGTAAGGTGTAAAAACGGTATATGGTTTACCATCATCTTTCACCACCTCATTTTTTTCAAAAATAACCTGGTCTTTAAAAGATTTAAATTCAATTCCTTTAGAGGCAAGCATTTCATTAATTAAACGATCACGCTCAATTCCGTAACATTCATAATCATGGTTAGTGTAAACAGAAGTAATATTGTATTTGTTGGTTAGTGTTTCAAATACTTTTATTGGGGTGTCAAAAATGATTTCTATGGAGCTTCCCAAAGCTGCAAGTTGATGATGAATTTTAGTTATGGCATCATGAATGAACTCAACCCGAGCATCTTTTTTATTCGGTAATTTGTCTAAAATGTTTTTATCGAAAATAAAAATGGGCAATACATTTTCTGATGCGTTAAGCGCATGAAATAGTCCGGCATTGTCTTCAAGTCGAAGGTCTCTTCTAAACCAAAAAATAGTGATGGGTGTTGTCATTAAAATGGATTAACAAAATTCGTTAGGATTTGTTTGTTTTAGCAAATGAAAAATTTCTCTGGTTACTTTATTGTGATAATTATGGTTTTCAATACTTGAAATCCAACGCATATTATACATTGAGTTGGTGAGAAAAACTTCATCGGCATTGGCCAAATCGGCTTCGCTAATTGTTTGTTCTACTACATTAAATTCATTTTTTCGTAGCATGTTGATTACAAACTCACGCATTACACCAGCCACACAACCTTCGGAAAGCGCTGGTGTATAAATGATATTTTCTTTGATTAAAAATAGATTCGCAATGGTGCTATCGCAGATATTTAATTTAGAATTGAAAATAATGGCATCATTACATTTCATTTTTTTTGCCTCAATGGCGCCCATCAAATAAGGGAGATAGTTGTTGTGTTTCAAATTGCTAAATGCGTCGATTGATTTTAGGGCATCTTTAAAAAGAATACACTGTAACCCATTTTCATTTAAATCCCCATTTGTTTCTGGTAAATTCCAGGATTCGATAATGAAGATAGGGTTGAGATTTTCGGGGTCATATAAACCGCCATTTCCCCTAAAAACAGTCAGGCGAATTCGGGCAGAAGTATTTTTATTTTTTTGAAGTAAACCTAAGATTTGCTTTTCAAGATAATCGGGTGTAAATAATTTGGGCAAATCAAATTGAAAGCGTTTTAATCCTTGCCATAGTCGTGAAAGGTGTTCATCCAGAAATATAATTTTTCCTTTTTTAAATTTCATGGTTTCAAAAATGCCATCGCCAAAGCGAAATCCTCTGTTATTGGCTTGAATAATAGGATTTGATTCGTCTATAAATTTGCCGTTGTAGTTAATGAATGCCATAATGATAAATAAAAAATCCTCGTAAAATACGAGGATTAATATGATTAGAAAAATGTGATTAAATTTCTTCGATAATTTTGTGCTTTACAGCGTACATGATAAGACCTGCAGTGGTTTTTGAACCCGTTTTCACTTTTAAACGGTCTCTAATGGCTTCTACAGTTCTAGGACTTAAATCAACCATATCTGCAATTTCTTTGGTGCTTTTTTCTTCACACATCAAACGTAAAATGGTTGTTTCTTTATCATTCAGTAAAACTTCTTGAGGTACAAGTTGATGCGGTACAACTGGATTTTTTTGTTTGAGATTACTTAATAATGCTTTGTTGGTAAGCGAATTAAAATAATATTCTTGTTCAAAACAGGTTTTGATGGCTTCGTAAATAATTTCGCTATCGCTGGTTTTGGTAAGATAGCTATTGGCACCAAGTTCCATCAATTTTGTGATCATGCTATTGTCGTCAACCATCGTAAGCATAATTACTTTGGCATTTGGGGCAATTTTTTTGATTTCTGGAAGCGTAGCGATACCATCCATAATCGGCATTTGGATATCGAGTAAAATTACATCAACATCAATGTTTTTAATCAAATTAAGTAAATGCATGCCATTATCTGCTTCGGCAATTACTTTGATGTCTTTTCGAATGCTTAAAGAAGTTTTTACGCCAGCACGATAAAGTACATGATCGTCGGCAATGATTACTTTAATGGGTTCGATTCTTTCTTCGTTCATTTTTGGTTGTTATAATGGGGGTAATGTAATTTAATGATGTAAAGGTCTGACAAAAAATTCAAAAATGGAAGCGTGTATTTACCCCTTCTTAAAAATGAGGTATTTACTAAGGAGTATCGGAAAATTACGAGAAAAAACTAAGGCGGTGTTATCCGCCTTAGGGTATTGTTTTAGTTGCTGCATGCGGATAGAAATCTGATGGATACATCTAAAACAACAAGCAATTTTTCATAAACCACTTTTATGCCAACATGCATTGTATTAAAGTGGGTTAATAAAACTGGAGCAGGAAATCCTACTCCAATTTTAGGCCTTCGGGGTACGGTAGAAACTCAACAAATCAAATCTCTGATAATTTCAAAATTAAAATCGGGGAAAAACAACATGAAATTTGTGTTTTTTTCTCCTTGGGGTTTAAAGATTGTGGTGTAATGTTGTGGGTATGGAAATGAAAATTGTATTAATTATTTTAAATCTTCAATGTCTGATAATATTTTTATCATTTTTCTTTTCAATTAATCTCTACAGATTAAGTTGGAGGAATAGTATGAAATACTTCTCTATTTACCACTTTGTTGCATTTATAATGGCTATACCATTTTTTTTAATGTTTAATGGTTTTTTAAAAATTTCATATCTATTTGAAATTAATAACTACTCATTGTTGTTTGGATTTTTATTCCTTGCGCTTTTTATGATCTTTAATATGCCTAATAAAAAGAGTAGGCAATTTTTAATTGCTCTATTTATAATTTTATTCACACTTTTGATTTTCAACATTTTTAAAAAAGATTTAGATAAATCTTTACAGAATTCTCAAGCATTTGCAATAAACTGTTTTGGATTATTATTATACTCAATTATTTATTTTTTTAAATTATTTAAAGTAATTCCGGAAAAAAGAATTACTACTGATCCTACTTTTTGGGTTGTAATTGGAGTTTTTTCTAGTTCAATAATTTCTAGTCCTATTTTTATTGTAACAGGTTTTTTTTATAAAATTGATCCAGTGAATAGAGTTTTAATCTTAATAGGATTGCTGCCATCTTTAGGTTTTATAACATTGCATTTTTTTCTAATCAAAGCTATTTTATGCACGAAAAAGCTTCAGTAGAAGTACTTTACTTTCTTATTGTGTTTTTTTTATTTTCAATATTGATTGTTGGAATTATAATGTATATCATCTTAAAATATCAACAAAGGCGTGATTTATATTATAAAAATATTTCTGACTTAAAATCAGAGCATGAGAATGAAATCCTAAAAGCTCAAATTAAAGTTCAAGAGCATACTTTTCAACATATTGCCAATGAAATTCATGACAATATTGGACAGAAATTATCTTTTGCTAAACTGCAATTGAATGTAATGCAAGATTTTTACAATAAACATCAACAAGAGATTATTCAAGAAATTACTGAAGTCATCACAGAATCGTTGAGCGATCTTAGAAATTTGAGTCGTAGTTTGAGTTTGGACTTTATTGCCAATAATGGCTTTATTAAAGCAGTTGAAAATGAAATTGAAAAATTAAACAAATCTGGTTTATATCAATTTAAATTAATTGTACAAGGCGATTCCCTGTTTCTGGATTTAGATAAAGAACTCATGCTTTTTCGCATCGTTCAAGAATCTTTAAATAATGTTGTTAAGCATGCTCAAGCAAAGCAAATTTTAATCAAACTACATTATACTGCCAACAATCTTTTGGTTAGTATTGAAGATGATGGAATTGGGTTTGATGTAAACAAAAAATCTAAAGGAAGTGGCTTAGGTAATATTTCTAAAAGGGCACAATCCATTGGCGGATATGTTACCATAATTTCTTCTGAATCAACCGGCACAATAGTGCAAATAAATATACCAATATATGAACCCAAAAAAGTTTAAAATTATTCTTGTAGATGATCACACATTATTAAGAGATGCATTATCTAGTTTAATTCATTCGTTTGAAGAGTTTAGTGTTATCAACAGCTTAAACAATGGTACCGAATTAATACGGGCATTAAGTGATGGCTATAAGCCAGATATCGTTTTATTGGATTTAAACATGCCAATATTAGATGGCTTTGAAACGGCAAAATGGCTTAATGAAAATTATCCGGAGATTAAAATATTGATATTAACGATGTATGATTCGGAAATAGCATTAATCAGATTGCTAAAAGTGGGCGTAAAAGGGTTTCTTAAAAAAGATACCCACCCCAATGAATTGCGCGTGGCATTAAATTCGGTTTCGGAAAATGGCTACTATTATTCGCAGGATACAACAGGCAAGCTTGCCAATTTATTTCAAAAAAATACAGACAATCAAAATTTTGTTGAAAAAGCAATGCTTAATGAAAGCGAATTGGAATTCTTAAGATTGGCCAGCACGGATTTAACGTATAAAGAAATTGCCGCTCAATTGAATTTATCGCCAAGGGCTATTGATGGCTACCGAGATAGTTTGTTTGAAAAATTGGATGTAAAAAGTAGGGTAGGTTTAGCCATTTACGCAGTTAAAAATGGAATTGTAAGGGTTTAAAAATTGCTTCGTGTTTGCAAATAAGTATTTTATTCAATTAACTTATTGCGCATGCCATACATGATTAAACCGCCAATGGTTTTGGCATTCACTTTAGATTTCATGTTTTGACGAATCGTTTCTATGGTTCTAGGGCTTAAGAAAATGGTTTTTGATATTTCCTCTGTGGTTTTATCTTCGGCGAGTAATTGTAAAATTTTCAATTCTTTTTCATTAAACGAAACTGGAACATTGGTTCCGTAATGTTGACGAACATTTTTTTTCTGCATCAACCGGCCCATTACCGCTTTGTTTACCAACTCATTAAAATAAAAATCATCGTTCATGCAGGTTAAAATGGCTTCGTATATTTCTTCAGGATCGGTCGTTTTGGTAAGATAGGCATTTGCGCCCATCTCCATCATTTTGCTAATCATTTGTTGGTCGTCGTACATGGTAAGTACAATAATCTTAATTTCTTCGTATTCTTTCCGAAT
>CANFUJ010000157.1 GCA_947450165.1 Chitinophagaceae bacterium | reverse complement strand
AGCATTGCTTTACTTGGCTTTTCTATAAATGAGGTTATATAATTTTGTTCGTTTGATTTTAGAATACCAAATTCAGGAGCATCTCTTTCGTTTACAGGTATTGTGGCAATTGAAATATCGGAGCCCGATTTTTTATGATTATCAATCATTAAACCAAAATCCATTTGATACAATTGATCACCACTCAATATCAACACATATTCAAAATCTATTTTGTGTATATGCTTTAAAGATTGACGAACCGCATCAGCAGTACCCTGAAACCAACCTGGGCTATCTGGCGTTTGTTCGGCTGCAAGAATATCTACAAACCCTGTGCTGAATCCGCTAAATTGATACGTATTTTTTATATGCTTGTTAAGCGATGCAGAGTTGTATTGCGTTAAAATAAACATTCTATTTATCGCACTATTTATGCAATTTGAAATGGGAATATCTACCAATCGATATTTACCAGCAATAGGAACTGCAGGTTTGCTTCTTGTTGCGGTTAATGGGTATAATCTGGAGCCTGCTCCACCACCTAAAATAACGGATATTACGTCTTTGTTTGCCATGGTTTCAAAACTATGAAATTGTTTGATAAATTTTAATATATTTTTCAGCACTGTTTTCCCAACTGTGGTTGATATGCATCATTTTTTTTCTGAAACTCAACATTGCTGATGTATTTTGATACAAATGGATGGCTCTTCCTATTGAATCAACGATATCTTTTACACTTGCTTGTTCAAAGCAAATTCCAAATCCATCCTTATCGCCTATATCAGTTACTGTATCTTTTAGCCCACCTGTTCTTCTTACAATGGGCATCGTTCCATAACGAAGGGCATACAACTGATTTAAACCACACGGCTCTACCCTGCTTGGCATCAACAAAAAATCAGCACCAGCGTACATTTGATGACTCAATGTTTCGTTAAACGCGATTTGAGTATTAAAATAACCATACCCGTTTAATTGTAAATGGCTTAATTCGGATTCAATATGTGACTCTCCATTTCCCAATACTAAAAAATTAAATTGAGCAGGATATTTTGTCAACGCTTGCCTAATAGATTCAGGCAATAAATCGGCGGCCTTCTCTCCGACCAATCTGCCAATAAAAATAATCAATGGCAAACTTGGGTCAAATCCAAATTGGGCACATAAATTTTCTTTGTTGTTTTGTTTGCCAATGGCAATATTTTTTTCGCTATAGTTGAAAATTATTTTGTCATCTGTTTGTGGATTCCAAACTTTAAAATCAATTCCATTTATGATGCCCAAGCATTTTTTTGACTCATAAGCAAATAAGTGTTCCAATCCATTTGCTTGATGAAATAATGCTTTCATATAACTTTCACTCACTGTAGTTACCCTATCCACACATTTTACAGCAGATGCCAAAGGATTTATTTGATTGTTCCATTCCAATAACCCCGCTTTCCAATTGTCCCAAACTGGAAAATACTTGGTATTACTCCAATTCATCCAACCTTGATATTGGGCATTATGAACTGTAAGTACTGTTTTGATTTTATTTAGTCGCTGATAATCAAACCCATGTTTCATGAAAAACGGAATTAATCCAGCATGATAATCATGAACATGAACAACATCTGGCAAGGATTCCCAATGCATCAACCAATCCGTAACTGCGCGTTGAAAAACCAAGAATCTAATATTATCATCGGCATAGCCATAAATTTTCTCTCTATCTAACAAACCAAAAACATCTACGCAATACAACTCAAAACCAAGCACATTCGTTTTTTCTTTGATGATGGTGTATCGTGTTGTTTCACCATCAAGATCAAAATAGCCCTTATGAATTAAGTCCCAAGTATGTTGATGTAAAAAAGCAGTTTTATGCATGGGCATCACCACTTTTGAATAATGCCCCAATTCATTTTGATATTTTGGCAATGCGCCAACAACATCTGCCAAACCTCCTGCTTTTGCTACAGGGTAACATTCGGCACTAACATGCAAAATCTCCATTTTGTAAATTGAATTGTAATGTTGAAATAAAATATCAAATTAACAAACATCTTCTAATAAATCAACTTAATACCCAACTCAATTTCAAACAGTGATAAAATATTTTTTAAAAATTTTAAAAAACTTCACTAATTTCAGCACAAAAAATAAAAACCATGATAGATAATCAAAAAGAACAAGTTCAATCATCTACATTAATTCCCACCAATTACGGTGCTTTAGGCACTTTGGTAACCGTGTTTTTTTTCTGGGGATTTATCGCAGCTGGAAACAGTATTTTCATTCCATTTTGTAAACATTATTTTCATCTTGATCAGTTTCAAAGTCAGTTGATTGATTTTGCATTTTATACCGCTTATTATATTGGAGCTCTTGGATTATTTGCATATGGCTCATTCGGAGGAAAGGATTTAGTTGGAAAATGGGGTTATAAAAAAAGTATCGTTTTTGGATTGCTTTTTTCTGCATTAGGTGCAGCCGCAATGATTATCGCCGTTAACGCCAATACATTTTCTGGCATGTTGGTTGGGTTGTTTATTGTGGCATTAGGATTTTCATTACAACAAACTGCTGCTCAACCTTTCGCGATTTCATTAGGCGATCCATCTACTGGAACGAGTCGTGTCAATTTAGGTGGAGGTATCAATTCTTTTGGTACAACTATTGGCCCTATTGTAGTTGCATTGGCATTATTTGGAACTACTGCTGCTGTAACTGATGCGCAAATTGCAGCTTTAGGTTTAGGAAAAGTAATTGTGTTATACACTTGTGTAGGTGGATTATTTGTGGCCGCTGCTGCGCTTTTTCATTTTGCTAAAAAAGTACCTGCTGGTATCATGGAAGAATCTACAGAAAAAGCAAATAAAGCTTTATACATGTTGATTATTATGACTGGCTTGTTGATTATCATGTTTGCCCCTGT
Organism: Chitinophagaceae bacterium; assembly: GCA_947450165.1. Classification (GTDB taxonomy): domain Bacteria; phylum Bacteroidota; class Bacteroidia; order Chitinophagales; family Chitinophagaceae; genus Ferruginibacter. Next base: position 2,585 of record CANFUJ010000157.1, on the reverse strand, counting down.
ATTTAGTAGTTATAAAACAGATTTAACCAATGCTTCAACAGATGCTATAAAAGAAATGAATGCATATCGTTTAAAATGGTTGCTTGGTGCTTTAGGCGTTGTTGTATTTGGTTTACTTTTTGCAAACTTAAGTGCTGCAAAAAAATCTGAAGGTTGGGGCGCAATGAAATACCCACAATTGGTTTTGGGCATGTTGGCCATTTTTGTTTATGTTGGTGTTGAAGTAGCCATTGGTAGTAATCTTGGCGAGCTTTTAAAATTAGATTCATTTGGAGGGAAACAAGCTTCAGAAGCTACTCCTTATATTGCTATGTATTGGGGAAGTTTAATGATCGGTCGTTGGGCTGGCGCTGTTTCTGCTTTTAAATTGTCTAACACCAACAAACTGTTATTACAAATAATCGTTCCTTTAATTGCTTTCTGCATTATTTTAGGCGTTAATACAGTTGCGGGTTACGACATGAAACCATTGTACTATTATATTTTCTGCGTGATTATTCAAATTGCTGCATTTTATTTCAGCAAAGACAAACCAGCTAGAACATTATTGATTTTCGGTTTATTGGGTGTTGTGGCAATGATTGTTGGTACGCAAACAACAGGTACCATTGGAACTTATGCTATCTTAAGTGGTGGTTTATGTTGTTCAATCATGTGGCCTTGTATTTTTACTTTATCAATCGCGGGATTAGGAAAATATACGACTCAAGGTTCTGCATTCTTAATCATGATGATTTTAGGTGGTGGAATTATCCCTCCTATTCAAGGTAAATTAGCGGATGTGATTAATATCCAAAACTCATATTGGATTCCTGTAGTTTGCTTTGGCTACTTAGCTTTTTTTGCGGTAGCTGTTGGTTCAATTTTGAAAAAACAAGGTGTTAGTTTTGAATCAACTGCATCAACTGGTGGTGGGCACTAAAAAAGTAAAAAGTGAAAATTCAAAAGTAAAAAATAGCTTTTATTAGCTTATAATCAGCTTTAATAATGAAAAACAACAATTTTGATTTTTTAATTTTAACTTTTGACTTAATTAATATATCATGAGCAACAAATATGCAATCGGTATTGATGTTGGTGGAACAACGACCAAATTTGGAATTGTAAATCAAGAAGGAGAAATTGTTGTACAAAGTAGGATTCCAAGCAATGAACACGATTTCATAGAAGATTTTATCCATGAACTTTATTTGAAACTGCAGCCAATGATTAAACAAGTTGGTGGTATTGAAAATATTGTTGGTGTTGGAATGGGCGCTCCCAACGGAAATATTTATACAGGTACTATTGAGTACGCGCCAAATCTCAAATGGAAAGGCATTATTCCGATGGCTGAATTAATCACCAAAAAATTTGGCATCCTCGCCCGTTTAACCAACGACGCAAATGCGGCTGCTGTTGGCGAAATGCTATTTGGTTGTGCAAAAAAAATGAAACATTTCATCACCATTACCTTAGGAACTGGTGTTGGTAGCGGAATTATCATTGATGGAAAAATTGTAGTTGGACACGATGGATTTGCAGGTGAACTTGGTCATACTATCATTCGTCCAGGCGGAAGACTTCACAAAAGTACAGGCATGCGCGGAAGTTTAGAATCTTATGCTTCTGCAACGGGTGTTAGAGAAACAGCAATAGAATTATTAACCATGCGTCCTGATAAAGAATCATTATTACGCAATTATACCATAAACGACCTTACCAGTGAAACCGTTTATGAATGTGCCATTCAAGGCGATCCAATTGCCAATGAGATATTTGAATTTACCGGGCAAATTTTAGGCGAATCATTAGCAAATTTCGTGATGTTCTCATCTCCAGAAGCGATTGTATTATTTGGGGGATTAACTAAAGCAGGCAATTTGTTGCTTAACCCAACTAGAAAACACATGGAAGCAAACTTACTTCCCATTTTTAAAAACAAAGTAAAACTCATTTTTAGCGAACTAAAAGAATCCGACGCGGCGATTTTAGGAGCTAGTGCATTAGTTTGGTAAACCATCCTTTTTATAATTCCAATTTCCATTATGTCTGAAAATAAAGAAAGAAAAAAAATAACGACCCATACGATACAATTGATGAAGGATAAAGGGGAAAAAATTTCAATGCTCACCGCATATGATTATTCTTTTGCAAAATTATTCGACCAAGCTAATATTGACATTATATTGGTTGGAGATAGCGCGAGTAATGTAATGGCAGGTCATGAAACCACTTTACCCATTACACTCGATCAAATGATTTATCATGCACAAAGTGTGGTTAGAGGAATTGAACGTTGCCTCGTTGTTGTTGATATGCCTTTTGGTAGTTATCAAGGTAATTCTAAAGAAGCATTGAATTCTGCCATTAGAATCATGAAAGAAACTGGTGGACATTCTGTAAAATTAGAAGGTGGTGAAGAAGTGGTAGAATCTATAAAACGTATTGTAAGTACTGGAATTCCAGTAATGGGGCATCTTGGATTAACACCACAAAGTATATATAAATTTGGTACCTATAATGTTCGTGCAAAAGAAGAAGCAGAAGCTTTGAAATTAAAAAAGGATGCTTTATTGCTACAAGAAGCTGGTTGCTTTGCCATT
>CANFUJ010000156.1 GCA_947450165.1 Chitinophagaceae bacterium | reverse complement strand
TTCAATTCTTTTAAAATATTTTGAAGCGAGGGCGGATAAGGAACGCCGTTAGGAACCGAAAAACTGAGTCCGTGTGCCTGGCCTTTTTTATGGTATGGGTCTTGTCCTAAAATAACCACACGAACATCATCAAAATGCGTTTGTTCAAATGCATTAAAAATTAATGGCCCTGGTGGTAATATCGTTTTTCCTTGCGATTTTTCGGTATTTAAAAAAGTAGTTAACTGTTCAAAATATGGTTTCTTAAACTCCGACTTTAAAACTTTTTTCCAAGATGAATGAATCTGAACGCTCATTAGTGAATATTTAAGTCAAAATTTAAAATTCAAAAGTCAAAAATTGGTTATTCTACTTTTTAAGATTTTCACCCGAAACAACAGGCATTTATTTACTTTTTACTATTTACTTTTTTTTATCCTTCCAACTCCATCATTTTTTCAAATACGATTTCGTATTCTTTGTTGGCTTGGTCTAGTTCTTGACTTGCTTTTTTATATGCAGATTCAGCTTGAATAAATTTCTCTTTGTTGCCATAAATTTCTGGGTCTGCAAGCTTGTTTTCCAATTCCGTTTTAGTTGATTTTAAAGAAACCAATTTTTCTTCTAACTGTTTGAATTGGGTTTTTACTTTTTGCAATTCTTTTTTTGCATCGTTTGAAATGCTGGTATTTACTGGCTTTACTTCTTTTGGTGCTTCCTTAACTACAGGAGTATCATTTTTTTTTAAAGCGGCATCCGCTTTTAGTTTTCGCTCTTTCCAATCTTCCCATTCGGCATATGTTCCCTTGAACTCGCGTATTTTTTGATCATCAATTTCCCATATTTTATTGGCAATACGGCTAATGAAATAACGATCGTGACTAACCAAAATTAAACTGCCTTCGTATTTGTTTAAGGCCTCTACAAGCAAATCGACAGAGTGTATATCAAGGTGATTCGTAGGTTCATCCAACATTAAGAAGTTGGCTTTACTTGCAATTGTTTTTGCCAAAGCAACACGTGCTTTTTCGCCACCACTCAACACCTTTACTTTTTTCTCAACAGTATCTCCGCTGAATAAAAATGCGCCCAGTAAACTTCTTAATTCCAAATCATTTTTTCCACTTCTAGCATCTTTTAATTCTTCCAAAATATCATTGTTCATATTAAGCGCTTCAAGCTGATGCTGCGCATAAAAAGACTCCATCACATTGTGTCCCCATTCTCTTTCGCCATCAAAGGTTTCGGCACCTGCTATAATTCTTAATAGGGTAGATTTTCCTTTACCATTCGCCCCAATTAATGCTATCTTATCACCACGATCAATTTCTGCACCCGTGTTTTCAACGATATGAACATCTTTAAATCTTTTGGTGATGTTTTTTAGTGTACAAATAACTTTACCTGGTTGTTTTTCTACTGCAAAGTTGATGCGCATATTTGGACGTTCAATCTCTACATCTTCAATTCTATCCAATTTATCCAAACGTTTTACAATACTTTGTGCTTGAGCGGCTTTACTGGCTTTTGCTTTAAATCGCTCCACAAATCGTTCTTGTTGTCTGATATAATCTTGTTGATTTTCAAAAGCTTTTTTCTGCATGTCTACACGAATCTCTTTTTCTTTTTCGTAGTAAGAATAGTTACCTGTATAAAAATGCAATTGTTGCTGATATAACTCTACGATTTTATTGGTCATTCTATCCAAGAAAAAACGATCATGTGATACAATTACCACCGAACCTTGATAGTGCATTAAATACTTTTCCAACCATTCGATACTGGGCATATCCAAGTGATTCGTAGGTTCATCCATCAACAACACATCGGGTTGTTGTAAAATCATTTTAGCCAATAAAACCCGCATTCTCCAACCTCCACTAAAATTTTTATAGGGTTTGTGCAATTCTGCGTTTGTAAATCCAAGTCCTTGTAAAATCTCCTCCGTTCTGTGGTGAATGCTATATCCATCCAAAACATCCATTTCATGCAATAAATCAGCATAATCATTGGCGAGTTTTTCATCACCTGTTTTTGCCAATTCTTCACCCATAATTTCGAGTTGACGCTCTAATTCTTTAACGCGTTCAAAAGCACCTAGTGCCACTTCAAGAATCGAATCTTCGGTATCAAAACCTAATAAATCCTGATGAAGAAAGCCAATGCTGGTATCTCTGCCTTTTTCAACGGTTCCTTTTGCAGGAGTATATTGTCCGGTTAATACTTTTAAAAGGGTGGATTTTCCAGTACCATTATATCCAATTAATCCAATACGTTCATTGGGTTGAATATGCCAAGTAGCATCCTCAACAATAGTTCGCGCTCCAAATTCGAAAGTCACATTTTGTAATCCTAATAACATGAGTTGTATTTAATTTTCGCAAATTTAGCTTTTTATGTTGATAGGTTTATAATAACACAAGAGAATAAATAAACAGTTGTTTTTATAAAAAATGTTACTAAGGATATTACGTCAAAAAAATCTGAACAGAATATTAAAAAATGAAAGACACCATTATTGTTTATAATGCAATATTTTTGCGATAAATATAAATCATGAAGAAATATTTTTTTTATGTGTTGATCGCTGTTTTTTTATTTGGTTGTTATTTTTTCTTTACAAAAAAATCGGAATTAACTTCAACAGAACCTAAACAATCTGCAATAGTTTTAAAAACACATTCTGATACATTTAATCTTACCATTAACCATTTGGTGGATGCTTATTTGAGCATAAAAGATGGTTTTGTTGAAGATGATACTGCCAATATTAAACTAAAAACAACTGAATTCTGCACATTGTTAGAATCTTTGAATCTCTCCGAGTTGGAAAAAGATTCTTCAGGGGTTTATGAAACTGTAAACATGACAAAACTTGATATCATGTCTAATGCAAAGTCATTATTACAACAAAAAGACATCACGGAGATGCGCAGAGATTTTAGCGCAATGACAGATGTAATGTATCCAACATTTTTTAACGCAATAAAATATGAAGGTCCAGTACTATATCTTCAAAATTGCCCAATGGCTTTCAATGATACAGAGCCAGCAAATTGGATAAGCAACAACAAAGAAATTGTAAATCCATACATGGGAAAACACCATCCAAAATATCAATCCGGAATGTTGCATTGCGGCGAAATAAAAGATACCATCAAATCAAAATAATTATATGAGTCGTTTTTTTTTAATCAGCGTTTCGCTGATTTCTTTTTTGTGTTTATCAACTTCAATATTTGCACAAAATGATAAATCTATTAACAAAAGAAAGTTAACCATTAACGGTTATATAAAAGACTTGTATTCTGGCGAAACCCTTATTGGTGCTACGCTTTCTGTAAAAGGAATTTCAAAAGGGGTTCCTTCAAATACATTTGGTTATTACTCATTAACATTAAATGAAGGGCGCTACGAAATTACTTGTTCTTTCATTGGTTATCAATCTGAAAAAATTACCATTCAATTAAATTCGGATACTGCATTAAATGTTAGTTTGAAACCAACGACAGTACTTTCTCAAGAAGTGGTCATTACGGCTTCCAAAAAAGATAATAATGTAAAATCGGCACAAATGGGAAAAACCACTTTGCCTATTGATCAAATCAAATCTGTTCCAGCATTTTTAGGGGAGGTAGATTTATTAAAAGTCGTTCAATTGTTGCCAGGTGTAAGAAACGCAGGGGAGGGCAGTTCGGGTATTTATGTACGTGGAGGCGGTCCTGATCAAAACTTAATTTTATTGGATGATGCAGTTGTTTATAATACTGGTCATTTATTCGGTTTCTTTTCGGTGTTTAATGCAGATGCCATTAAAAATGTATCGTTGATAAAAGGAGGAATGCCCGCTCAGTATGGCGGTCGACTTTCAAGTGTTTTAGATGTTTCGATGAAAGAAGGGAACAATAAGAAAATGCAAGTAGATGGAGGAATCGGTGTTATCGCTTCTCGTATATCAATACAAGGCCCATTGGTAAAAGAAAAATCTTCGTTTATTATTTCCGCAAGAAGAACTTACATTGATGCGTTAACCAAACCTTTCGTTTCTAAGAGCAGTCAGTTTTATGGATCGGGTTATTATTTCTATGATTTAAATGCAAAAGCAAATTATAAATTCACTGAAAAAGACAGACTCTATATCAGTGGATATTTCGGTAGGGATGTATTTGATTTTAAAAATGGTGCACAAAGTTTGGATGTGAAAATTCCTTGGGGAAATTCTACAGGTACCATTAGATGGAATCATGTTTTTAACAAGCGACTTTTTGCAAACACAACCGCTGTTTACAACGATTACAATTTTAGTTTCCAAGCCCTTCAAAATAATTTCAACATAAAATTAGCATCAGGCATTAGAGATTTGAGCATCAAACAAGATTTCGATTTTTATCCTTTTTCAAAACACCGCATAAAATTTGGAGCAGCATACACTTATCACAAGTTTACACCATCAGTAATTTCTGGAAATCAGGATTCTGTGGTGTTTAATCCTCAGAATGCACAAATCAAATACGCTAGAGAAGCTGCTGTGTATGTTCAAGATGATATCGAATTAAGTTCAAAATTGCAATTGAATGTTGGTTTGAGATATAGCTTTTTTCAACAGGTTGGTCCATATAAATTATACAAAACAGATGTGGATGGAAATCGCTTAGACAGCACGGTGTATAGAACTGGATTGCCTGTTAAAACTTATGGTGGATTAGAACCTAGAGCAACCTTACGTTATGCCATAAACGATGAAACATCTATAAAGGCATCTGTAACTAAAAATTTCCAATACATACATTTGGTTAGTAACTCTGGAACTACTTTACCTACTGATATTTGGGTGTCGAGTACATACAAAGTAAAGCCACAAATCAGTTGGTTGTATGCAGCGGGATTCTTTAAAAACTTCAAAAATAATATGTTTGAAACTTCTGTAGAATTGTATTACAAAGACATGCAGAATCAGATCGAATATAGCGAAGGTTATACGCCAAATACTCTGGATGATACTGAAAATTCTTTTGTATTTGGTAAAGGTTGGAGTTATGGCTCCGAATTTTTAGTCAACAAAGTTCGAGGAAAACTTACAGGTTGGGTGGGGTACACACTTAGTTGGACTTGGCGCAAATTCGCAGACTTAAATTTTGGCGAAAAGTATCCTGCAAAATATGATAGACGCCATGATTTGAGCGTTGTGGGCATGTATCAGTTGAATAAGAAATGGAAGTTGTCTGCAACGTTTGTTTATGGAACTGGAAATGCAGTAACCTTGCCACAAAGATTTTATTTGATAGATGGGGTATTAACACAAGAATTCAGTAGAATCAATCAATATCGATTGCCATCATATCATCGACTAGATATTGCGGCAATTCTAACACCTAATAAAAATCAAAATCGTAAATGGAAATCAGAATGGGTATTCGGTGCATATAATGTGTACAGCAGAAAGAATCCTTATTTTATTTACTACGATCAATCAGGAAGTGCTGCTGAAGGGAGCTTAAGAATTCAAGCAAAGCAAGT
>CANFUJ010000155.1 GCA_947450165.1 Chitinophagaceae bacterium | reverse complement strand
GTTGACATCGCTAATTTTACTGCTTTACTCGATGGCGAATGGATTTTATGCAGCAATGATAAAGGCAAAGTATTTGTGTATGAATTTGATGAAAAGTGTAAACCTGGTGAACATAATTTACAGATTATTGTTACAGACATAGTAGGCAATAAAACGGAACGGAATTATCAGTTCGTAAAATAGGAAGAAGGATGCTGGATACTAGATTTCATTCCAATTTAATCTGAAATGACACCAGTTAGGAAACCGGCGCCAATATCGAACCCCAAACAACAAACAATAAACCCCAAACAACCATGTTAAATCTACAACCCAACACAAAAGCCCCAGCATTTAAAGGAAAAGATCAAAATGGCAATACCATTTCATTAGCAGATTTTAAAGGCAAAAACATTGTTTTGTATTTTTATCCTCAAGATGATACACCAACTTGTACTACGCAAGCTTGCAATTTTAGAGACAATTTTGATTCGCTTACCGAACAAGATTTTGTAGTAATAGGCGTTAGTCCAGATGAAGTGGCAAAGCATAAAAAGTTTGAAACCAAACACCAGCTTCCATTTATTTTAATCGCCGATCCTGAATTGTCTATTATTGAAAAATATGGCGCTTGGGGAGAAAAAAGCATGTACGGGAAAAAATATATGGGCTTATTGCGCACCACATTTTTAATCGATACAAAAGGAATAATCAAGCACATCATCACCAAGCCCAAAGCAAAAACCCATACCGAAGAAATATTATCTCTTTGGAATAGTTAATACAAATTACTTTATTTGGAAAGCACAAAATGGCACTAAGTATAAATACGTATTGCAAGTACGTAGTATTGTATAAATAATATATTCCTTCCTTCCTTTTTTTTGTGTAGGTTTAATATGCATTATTTTTGAAAATTCTTAATCAATATAATAATGAAAACCCGAAATATACAATTCAAAGATAATAAGTGGAATAACATAGAAAGCGATGATAATGATACCATTGATGTGTTGCTCGTTTTTACTGGTATTAATTTGCTAGAAAAAGATAATATCTTAAGTTTTTTAGCTTCAACATTCAAAAATGCCCAAATAATAAGTTGTACCACAGCAGGGGAAATTAATCAAACCAATGTGGAAGACAATTCAATCATTTGTTCTGCCATTCATTTTGAAAAAACACCTATTGAAACTGTTGTTGACAACCTATCTAACTATAAAAATAGTTTTGAATTTGGGGTTAATTTAGGGAAGAAGTTAAACCAAGAAAACCTTACGCATATTTTCATGTTGTCTGATGGAAACTTGGTTAATGGAGATGATTTATTAACGGGTTTGAAATCTGAGATTGGCACAAACATTCAAATTACTGGTGGCATTGCTGGAGATGGGGATCGCTTTCAAAAAACCTTTGTGGGTTTAAATCAAGATTATAAAGAAGGAAATGTTGTGTTAATGGGTTTGTATGGAAATCATATTCAGGTAGGAACTGGCAACCAAGCGGGATGGGATGTTTTTGGTCCAGAAAAAACCATTACCAATTCAAAAGAGAATTTTTTACATGAAATTGATGGCGAAAATGCACTCGATATGTACAAAACTTATTTGGGCAAATATGCCACTGAGTTACCTGCATCAGCACTGTTATTCCCCATTTCTATAAAAACGAAAGATCATGATTTTTATATTGTAAGAACCATTTTATCGATAGACAATGAAAACAAAATCATGAAATTTGCTGGCAATGTACCTGAGGGTTCTACCATCCGATTTATGAAATCAAATTTTGATCGACTTGTGCTTGCTGCTTCGGAGGCAGGTGTAGAAGCTTGTGAAATTTCTGGCAACAAAACCACTCCAGATTTAGCAGTGATTGTAAGTTGCGTGGGCAGAAAATTAGTACTTGCAAATCGAATTGAAGAAGAAGTAGAAGCAGCAGTTGAAAGCTTTCCAAACACTACTAATGTAATTGGTTTCTTTTCGTATGGCGAAATTTCTCCACAAAAAGAAGATCATATATCTTATCTTCATAATCAAACCATAACAATTACCACTTTTTCAGAACACGTATAAATAGATGTACCACAAGCTTTTACAAAGACAGTTAAAAAAATATCTAGGAGACAATCCTGATGTTGATGAACGACTTATGCCGTTTTTATCTGCAATTAGTGAAAGTTATATGAATTATGAAAAAGACCGCGAACTCAGTGAGCATTCTTTTAAAATTTCTGAAAATGAATACCAAAATCTCAACGATCAATTAAAAAAACTTTCTTCATCCTTAGAAAATAAAGTAAAAGAAAGAACAAGGGAATTGGAAGACATTGCTCAATTTCCACTCGAAAATCCAAATCCAATTTTTAGAATAAGTCTTGACGGAGAAATTTTGTTTCGCAATCCGATTTCTCTTGGCCTAAAAAAAATTGAGTACAATGGAATCGGTTTTACCATTGAAAAATTTTGGAAAAACATTGTTCATTTGATAGATGATTTTGGAACATTTAATCTCAATTCAAATGGTATTCAATATTTATTTTATTATAAAAAAGTAGAAGGAAAAAATTACTTTAATTTCTACGGAACAGATGTAACCGAAACCAACACACTTCGATTGAAAGCGCAGGAAAATTATCATCGGTTGAATAATTTTCTTGAATCAACAAACGATGCATATTTTATCATTTACGCCAATAAAAAAGTAAAAAATTTACTCACCACAGCTTGGAAACAGTTTTTTGGTTTCGATGACCAAACGGAAACTAATTTATTTTTAAGCAAAAGTGAATGTGTAATCAGTGAATCTCCAAAAGCGCATTACAAAAAAATAATAGAGCTCAAATTAGGTGATAAATTAAAACTGCGTTATGAAGTAATAAATAAAATCACTGGCGAGCGTTTTTGGTTGTCGGAAGAAATTTATAAACAGTACGACATTGAGTTGGATGATATCTTCATAAGTGGAAGAATTTCGAATATTACTCAAGAGCATTTGTACGAAATGCAAATGAAGGAAAGTGAAGAAAGATTCAGAAATTTAATGGACAATATTCCTGTAATGGCCTGGGTTTCCGACGCTGAAAATAAAGTTATTTATAGCAATCAAGCGTCAGATAAATTTTTGGGTTATTCTGTCGAAAAGTCAAAATCTCCTCAGCGTTTTCTTTCTAAAATTCATCCAGATGATCGCGAGAAGGTTACAGAGACTTGGAAGAAAAACCTGGCAAAAAAACAGCCCTTTTTTAATGAATATCGTGTAAAAGGAATAAAAAACACATATCATAATGTAATGGAAAAAGGAGTACCCAGATTTTATGCTGATGGTACTTATGCAGGTTACATTGGTGTTTTCTTCGACCTTACTAATGAAAAGAAATATCAGGAAACGCTATTTATTGAAAAAGAAAAACTCAAATTAATAACGGTAAATTCTCCAGATATTATTTTGCTTACCAATGAACAGGGTGTGATTGAATATGTTTCGCCAACATCAAAAAGAATAATAGGTTTTTCTGAAAAAGAAATGCTGAATCAGAAACTTCAAAAATTTATATGCACAGAATGTAAAAACCATCTGGAAAAAATTGAATGGTTAAGCAACATCACAGATAAAAATAATCGATTCGAATATCGAATGCGGTTGAAAAACGGCAATTTGAAATGGGTTGAATCTGTGGCAAAAATTATCCCTAATGTAAACGAAGACGGGTATAAAATTTTGTTTTACAATACAGATATTGATAAAATAAAATTGACGGAGAACTTTTTAATTGCCAGCGAACATAAATATAGGGCGTTGTTTGAGAATATGTATTTGGGCGTTATGGAAGTAGATTTAGATGAAAAAATAACTTGGGTAAATCAGGCATTTGAAAAAATGATGGGCTATTCATTTAAATATTTAAAAGGAAGAAAAGCTACAGATGTTTTTATTGCAGACCCCAACTCTAAAAAGTTGGTTAATGAAATTGAAAAAACAAGACGCAAAAAAATAGAATCTATTTATGAGATAAAAGTAAAAAAAGCGAAAGGCGAAATGTTGGATTTGGTTATTAGTGGCTCGCCGGTAATTGATATTAATGGTAATGTAAAAGGTTCAATTGGCATTCATTGGGACGTTACGCAATTGCGAAAAATGGAAAAAATGATTGAGGATGAGAAAATAAATCATCAAAACGAAATCATGAAAGCCACCATTAGTGCAGAGGAAAAACAACGTGAAATCTTTGGAAACGAATTGCATGATGGTGTTGGACACATATTAACTTACACAAGTTTGTTTTTGCAAATGGCTGTTGGGTCTGATGATATTAAACCCGAATTAATAAATAAGGCAAAAGATAAAGTTGAAGAAGCATTAAATGAAATCAGACGTATTTCTAGGAATATGGTTCCACCAGCATTAATTGATCTTGGGTTGAAAGAGGCAATCATAGAACTGTTCAATCAATTTAGTGATATGAATCAGATTGATTTTGATGTAGATTGTAAAAAAGCTGATTTAGATGAATTAGAATTAGATGCACAAAAAAGTATTTATCGAATAATACAAGAACTCATTGTAAATACCATCAAGCATGCGAATGCAAAAAAAATCAAATTAACTTTAAAACGTACTAAAACTATGTTGCTGATCGTTTATAAAAATGACGGTAAAGCTTTCAATATAAATAATACAATAAAAGGAAACGGTTTAAATAGTATATCCAATAGGGCTTATTTTTATAGTGGTAGTTCTAAAATAGAATCTTCAAATTTGGAAACAACTTTCACAATAGAATTGCCTTTAAAAAACATCATCAAATATGACTAATAAAATCACCATAATCATATTCGACGATCATAATTTGATCGCTGAAATGTGGTCTGAATTGATTAATTCAGATCCAAGATTTTCTGTGCTTGCTATTTGCAACGATACCTCAGAAAAATCAATGGAAATTGTAAAAAATAAACGTCCGGATGTTGTAATCATGGATATAAACATCATGCCTATTTCTGGAATTGATGCAACTAAGCTTATAAAAAAAGGATCTCCAGGTTCAAAAGTAATTGGCGTTTCCATGCACAATCAACCCTCATTTGCAAAAAGAATGCTTAAAAATGGCGCATTGGGTTATGTTACAAAAAACAGCCAAAAAAGTGAAATGTTCGACGCCATTACCTCAGTCATAGAAGGTAAAATTTTTATTTGTAAAGAAATTCAGGAAAACCTAGCCAAGCAAGTGTTTGAAGATGACGAGCTTCCAGACATTAGTAAATTATCTGAAAGAGAAATTGATGTACTTAAAAGGATAAAAGACGGCATGTCTTCTAAAGAAATTGCAGAAGTATTGTTTTTATCTTCCCGTACGGTTGAGGTACATCGCTCTAATATTTTAAAGAAATTAAACTTAAAAAATACGGCTTCACTGCTAAAATTTATCCATAATTCATCATTGGATATATAGAAAAAGTCAGTGCGAAAATGAAAGGGAGAACGAAGAATGATTATTGACTTTTTCTACACTTTCGTTTTTCTTCTCGCTTTGCTTCGC
>CANFUJ010000154.1 GCA_947450165.1 Chitinophagaceae bacterium | reverse complement strand
CTGAAACTCCAGCTGCTGAAGCCACTCCAGAAGCTCCAGCTGCTCCAGAAGCATCTGAAGAAACACCAGCTGCTGAGTAATTTTAATTATTCTAATTTTTATAAATCCTCCGATTAACTTTCGGAGGATTTTTTTATGCCTTGAATGCATTATAAGTATCTTTGCCAAAATAAAAACCAATGGATAAAAAAGCTTCAGAATCTTTAGTCATGATGACTGAACTTGTATTGCCAAATGATACCAATAATTTTGGAAATTTGATGGGAGGAAGGTTGATGTATTGGATGGATATTGCAGCTGCATTATCTGCACTTAAACACTGCGCAGCACCTGTTGTTACCGCCTCAGTTGATAATATTTCATTTGAAACGCCAATTAAGATTGGCAATGTAGTTCACATTGAAGCAAAAGTAACACGTGCTTTTAAATCCAGTATGGAAGTGCATTTGCAAGTTTGGGGTGAAGATGCCATTCAACAATTTAGGTATAAAAGCAACGAAGCTTTTCTAACTTTTGTGGCATTAGATCCTAATGGTAAACCAAGGCCCGTTAATGGACTTATTCCCGAAACACCTGAAGAAATCAAACTTTATGAAGGTGCACTTAGGAGAAGGCAAGTGAGGTTGATTTTAGGCGGTAAATTGAAACCTGAAGATGCTTTGGAATTAAAAGCATTGTTTACAAAAGATGAATCTAAATAATTCTTTTCATCAAAATTGGCTCATCTTTAATTCCGTTTGATATGATTAATGATTCAAGTAATATAATTTCTTTCGACAACACCGAATATGCTTTTGCGCATATGAATGATGGTGAGTTGAAAAAAGCAAAGTTTTTGTTTGGTTTAATGGGCAATGCATTTTGGTTGAATTTGGGTTTGAAGCTTATGCCCTTAGCCTTAAAATATAAATTTCCATTTACAAAAACCATTTTAAGAAATACAATTTTTAGTCATTTTGTGGGTGGTGAAACTTTAGAAAAAACATTTCCAGTATCACAAAAATTGGCAAAATATGGAGTAGATGTTATTCTAGATTATGGTGTTGAAGGTTTAAGTACTGAAGAAGGATTTAAACAGGCAGAAAAAGCATTTATTGATGTAGTTAATTATGCAGCGTCACAAAAAAATATTCCATTTGTAAGCATTAAAGTTACTGGTATCGCATCGTTTTCGTTATTAGAGCGCATTCATGAAGCCATGCAACATTCAAAAAAAGAAAATGTTGTAGAAAGATATCAATTGGTCATTAGAAACTTATTGCCAAATGATAAAGCTGAATGGGATTTAGTTTGCAACAGATTTGAAAATATTTGTAAGGCCGCATCTAAGACTTCTGTTGCCATTTTAGTAGATGCAGAAGAGTCCTGGATTCAAGATCCAGTTGATGCAATTACCATGTTAATGATGGAACAATTTAATAAATCAAAAGCGGTTGTGTATAATACGATACAATTATACAGGCACGACAGGTTGAAGTTTTTACAACATTCAATTCGAACTGCCACAATCGAATCTTATTTAATCGGTGTGAAATTGGTACGTGGTGCATACATGGAAAAGGAGCGTGCACGTGCATTGGAAAATAATTATCCATCTCCCATACAGCCCGATAAAGATTCTACCGATTTGGATTACAATACAGCAGTTGATATTTGTTTACAACAGCTTGATCAAATTGCATTAATTATTGCTACGCACAATGAAGAGAGTAATATGCTTGCAACATTGCTTTGCGAAGAGTATGGTATTGAATCAAATCATAAACACGTGCATTTTTCACAGCTTTATGGTATGAGTGATAATATCACATATAATTTGGCTAAAAATGGATTTAGTGTAAGTAAATACCTCCCATTTGGTCCCATAAAAGAAGTGATGCCTTACTTGATGCGCAGAGCTCAAGAAAATAGCTCAGTTGCTGGACAAACTGGTAGAGAATTGAAATTAATAACAAAAGAATTGGAACGTAGAAAGCAAAAATAAAATCCGTTCAAAAACCGGGTGGATTTCATAAGTTGAAAATGAAAAAAATAATTCTAAGTATATGCTTTTTGATTTTTGTAGCAAATTCATTTGCTCAGATCAGACCTAAAAAGCCAGTTACATTAGAAAAGGATGCAGTTATCATTCCCGATAAAAATAATTCTGCTGATCAACAAGGTGAAAATCAAGATGCAAAAAGTACTACACCTAGAAAAGATTCATTGGCATTTGAACACCGTGATGATGCAAAAGATGCGTTGATAATGAGCGCCCAATTTTTAGATTCAACACGTAAATTATATTTAGATTCGACTGTAAATGATTTCGATAAATATTTTCCGGTACCATCTAGTTTTGTTTATTTAGGTAACAACGGAGCTGCTGCTAAAAGTTTGATTTTTTCTCCAACTCAACAAATCGGTTTTGATCAAGGGTTCCATGCTTTTGATATATACAAGTTTAATTTAGAAAATACAAAGTTTTACCAAACCAATCGACCATTTAGCTCAATCAGTTATCAATTGGCTTCTGGCAAAGAACAGATGCTGCAAGCGTTTCATACCCAAAATCCAAAGCCCAATTTAAATATCGGATTTGAATATAAAATGATTACCGCGCCTGGATTTTTTGTAACGCAAAACACCAATCACAGCAGCTATCGTATTTTTAGCAGTTATCAAGGACTTAAAAAAAGATATCAGCAAAATGTCATCATCATTGGAAATAATATTCGAGCATCGCAAAATGGCGGAATTGAAAATACTTCTGATTTGCAAGATCCCAATCGGGTAGACAGATTTACCATTCCTGTAAATATGGGTAACAATGCGTCATTTAGAACCAATCCTTTCGTTACTTCAATTTTAACGGGCAATCAAAATAAAGATTTTAGTTTTTTTATTCGCCAACATTATGATTTTGGAAAAAGAGATTCAATTGCCGTAAATGACTCTACAATGACGTATCTCTTTTTTCCTAAGTTAAGGATACAGCATAGTTTTGTTTATCAGAAACAGCAAATTCAGTTCAGTGATATTTTTGCAGATTCTACATTATATCACAATTGGTATAACATAAATTTTGCCTCAAAATTTGACACGTTTTCAATAAGTGAAACTTGGAGCGAAATAAAAAATGATTTTAGTGTTATTCAATTTCCAGACACTAAAAACACAGCTCAGTTTTTATCAGCAGGAATTACCTTGCAAAATTTATACGGCGACTTGAAAACGGGCAAGGATAAGTTCTACAATTTATTCTTACATGGTGAATATAGAAATAGAACAAAAAATAAAAAGTGGGACATTATTGCCAATGGTGCAATTTATATCAATGGATTGAATTCAGGGGATTACAGCGCATCGGCTAGTGTTAGTCGTTACCTTAATAAACGTTTAGGGTTAGTTCAAATCTGGTTTAAAAATAGCAATCGAACACCTTCAAACATATTTAACGAACAAGCAGTTTTTAATTTAGGAATCAATAATAAATTCAAAAAAGAAAACATTACTTCATTTGGTTTGAAATCCGAAAATCAATTTGCAACATTTGGATTTATCAATCATCTTTTAATAAATCATGCGTACTTTATAAATAATTTTCAAGCAAGTCAATACAGCGCTTTAATCAATGTTTTACAATTTTCGATGTATAAAAAAATACGTTTAACACGTCGCATTAATTGGCATGTGGATTTATGTGTGCAACAAACAGATTTAGCTTCTCCAATTCGTGTGCCTGCATTTTATACAAGAAATAGGATAGCGTATGAAGGAGTATTTTTCAAAAATTTGAATGTATCAACAGGTTTAGAGCTCAGGTATTTTACGCCATTTAAATCGAATGGATATTCTCCAATCACACAGCAATTTGTAAATCAAGATAGCATTAGCATTCGTAATTTACCAGATTTATCGGCGTTTTTACATTTTAGAATAAAAGGATTTACAGGATTTTTAAGGGCTGAAAATTTAAATACCATGAGCGTTAAAAATGGCTTGGGTTTTACGAATAATAATTTTGCGGCGCCTTATTATCCTACGCAAGGGTTTATGATTCGCTTTGGGGTAAAATGGTGGATGGTGAATTAGGGAAGCGCGAGCGGTTTAAGTCGCTACGCTGGTTTAATACGCTGCGCGGGGTTTAATACGCTGCGTTGGTTTAAAGGTTGGAAGTATTTTCCCACAAACAAATTGTCGATCAACCATTAAACCATTAAACCATTAAACCGTTAAACTTTTAAACCTCCCAAATATTCACTACATTTATAAAACAAATTTTCAAACCAAATAAATATCAGAACATGAAATCATTATCAATCGCTTTATTTTTTGTATTTGCAATGTCTAGTTCATCATTTGCACAAACAAAACAAGACACTATAAAAGTTTGGGGAAGTTGTGGGATGTGTAAAAGTAAAATCGAAAAAGCTGCAAAATCTGCCGGCGCAAAATCAGCAACTTGGGATGTAGAATCACACATGCTTGTGCTTTCATACAAAACAGATAAAACAGATTTGAAAAAAATCCAAGAATCTATCGCAAAAGTTGGATACGATACACAAGATGTAACGGCTGACAATGCGGCTTATGATGCATTACACGGTTGTTGTAAATATGATCGTAAAGAACCTTCTAATTAATATAATAAACTAGTAAATCTGATGCGTTTAATTTTAATTGCTATTATATTTTCGTTTAAGTTTTGTGCAACTGCACAAGTAACTAAAGTGAGCATTCAAGCAAGTGGATTAACTTGTAGTATGTGTAGCAATGCCATTAATAAAGCGTTGAAATCGATTGATTACGTTGACAATGTAATTGCCAATATTAAAAATTCTAGTTTCGATATTCGCTTCAAACCAAATGCAAAAGTTGATTTTGATTTACTAAAAAAGAAAGTGGAAGACGCTGGTTTTTTTGTTGCCAAAATGGATGTTTCAATTTTATTAAATGATGTAGAAGTGGCTAATGATATGCATGTAGAAATTGACAATACCATGTTTCATTTTATGAATGTATCACAACAGAAACTTAATGGAGAAAAAATAATTCAAATCATTGATAAAGGGTATTTAACCGATAAGGTGTATAAGAAAAATAACAAGTACACCAATATGGATTGTTACAAAACGGGCTATATGGGAAGTTGTTGTAAGAAATCAAAACCGTCAGGCACCAGGATTTATCATGTAACGATTTAAAGATGGTTTTTATAATTCCTTTTGCATGACATAGTCATTCATAAAATATCCGGCTCCAATGTCATTGTCTTCTTCATGAATAATTGAGAATCCCTGTTTTAAATAAAAATTAAGGGCATTGTTGAATCTGTTGACATTTACTTGAATAACGGATTTTTCTTGTGTTTTTTTAATTTCATTTGTTACAAAATCCAACAGCATAGTACCTGTTTTTTTTCCTTGTTGTGAAGGCAGAATATATAATTTGTGCAATAAATATTTAGCAGTAGTGTCGTCGATTTCTTTTGAATAACAAGCAAAGCCCATTTCATTTCCAGATTCATCAAAAGCTAAAATAAAAT
>CANFUJ010000153.1 GCA_947450165.1 Chitinophagaceae bacterium | reverse complement strand
GGAGCGGGTGCTTTAACGCAGTATTTAATTAAATTAGAGGGCATCAATTTCAAAGCGGTTGAATTAGATGACGAGAAAATTGCTTACTTAAAAAACAAATACCCTATTTTATCTGATAAAATAATTGCTGCTGATTTTTTGGAAACGGCAATACCATTTGAAGAACCTTTTACTGTTATTGGAAACTTCCCTTACAATATTTCTACTCAAATTTTGTTTAAAATCATCGACTGGAAAGATCAAGTTCCTGTTGTAATAGGCATGTTTCAAAAAGAAGTGGCACAACGCGCAGCTTCTGCACCTGGTTCTAAAGTTTATGGTGTATTGAGTGCATTAATTCAGGCGTTTTATGATGTAGAATATTTGTTTGATGTAGCACCCGAATGCTTTAATCCACCACCAAAAGTGATGAGTGGTGTAATTAGATTAACCAGAAGAAAAACACCGCTTGAGGTAAAATCTGACCGAGCATATAAAGTTTTGGTGAAAGCCGCTTTTAATCAGCGTAGAAAAACATTGAGAAACGCTTTAAAAGCACAGTTTTCTGCAGAAGTTTTACAAGATGAGATTTTTAATAAAAGAGCGGAAGCATTATCCATTGAAGAATTTGCAGCACTTACTTTTCGCATGACCTCATAAATGCGTTTTTTTAATTTTTTTGCACCTTTTTATCTGTAATTTTGTCCCCGTTATAATTTAGAGGCAATTACAACCTGATAATTTGATATTATCAAAAAAGCGTTGTTTACAAAAATTAAAAACCATAACCGCTATGAGCTTTTCTACCAAACATAAAATTCGCATTGTAACCGCGGCATCTTTATTTGATGGCCATGATGCAGCAATCAATATAATGAGGCGCATTCTTCAAAGTAAAGGTGCCGAAATTATTCATCTCGGACATAACAGAAGTGTGGCTGAAATTGTAGAGTGTGCTATTGAAGAAGACGTTCAAGGAATAGCCATTACGAGCTATCAAGGTGGGCACGTTGAGTTTTTTAAATACATGAAGGACTTATTGGAAGAAAATGGATGTGGGCATATAAAAATATTTGGCGGTGGCGGCGGCACCATTTTACCAGATGAAATAGAAGAATTACATCAATATGGCATCACTAGAATTTATTCGCCAGATGATGGACGAACAATGGGCTTAGAAGGCATGATTGAAGATTTATTAAACCATTGCGATTTTGGTGTAACGCATAATACTGAATATAAAAACCCAATGACGCTTGGTGAGTTAATAGATGTAAGGGTTGTTGCCAGAAAAATAACACAAGCAGAAAACGATTGCTTTGCTGGAGTAGATCAAAACCTAATTGAAAAATCCACTACGCCAGTATTGGGCATTACGGGAACCGGTGGCGCAGGAAAATCTTCAGTTACAGATGAAATTGTAAGACGTTTTTTACAGAATTATACAGACAAAACGATTGCCGTTATTTCGGTAGATCCATCAAAGAAAAAAACTGGTGGCGCTTTATTGGGCGATCGTATTCGGATGAATTCCATCTCATCGCCAAGAGTGTACATGCGCAGTTTGGCCACAAGAGAAAGCGATAAAGCATTGAGCAAATATGTTCAGGATGCAATTGACATTTGCAAAGAAGCTGGATACGATTTTATTATTTTAGAATCTGCTGGTGTTGGACAAAGTGATGCATCCATTTTGGACTATTGTAAAGTAAGCATGTATGTAATGACGCCTGAATATGGTGCGCCGTCTCAGTTAGAAAAAATAAACATGCTTGATTATGCCGATGTAGTATGTGTCAATAAATTTGATAAAGCCGGTGCTTTGGATGCATTACATGATGTGCGCAAACAGTTCAAACGTAATCATGGATTGTGGAGTGCTAAAGATGAAGAGCTTCCAATTGTAGGTTCTATTGCGGCACAATTTAATGATGCTGGTGTGAATGATTTGTTTAAATTGTTGATGCAAAAAATAACAGAAAAAACAGGAATCGATTTTAGTACTTCACATACAGGGATTATTAAAATAGAATCCAATATTCCATCAACTGTAATTCCAGCAAGTAGGGTTCGATATCTTTCTGAAATCGCGGAAACCATTTATGCATATGAAACTCAAACCAAAGCACAGAGTGAACTTGCGAGCAAATGGTATCAAATTTCTGGAACACTTCAAACATTAAAAACAGAACTAAACCAAGAAGCAAAAACGGCTTTAGAAAAAGCATTGCATGAAATTGAATCTAAAATTACCATTGAAAATAAAAAGCTAATTACGGAATGGCAATCAGTTTGCGAAAGATATAAAAAGCCAAATTATGAATTTCAGGTAAGGGATAAAATCATCAAGCAACCTTTAATTTACGAAAGCTTATCTGGTTCTAAAATATCTAAAGTTTATTTGCCTACTTATAAAGATTGGGGTGATATTTTAAAATGGCAACTTCAAGAAAATGTACCTGGTGAATTTCCATATACTGCTGGTGTATTTCCATTAAAAAGAGATGGGGAAGATCCAACCAGAATGTTTGCTGGCGAAGGTGGACCAGAGCGTACAAATAGAAGATTTCACTATGTAAGTGTTGGACAACCGGCAAAGCGCTTGAGCACTGCATTTGATAGTGTTACATTATATGGCGAGGATCCAACATTAAGACCAGATATTTATGGAAAGATTGGGAATAGCGGGGTTAGTATTGCAACGATTGATGATGCAAAAAAACTATACAGTGGTTTTGATTTATGCGGTCCAAAAACATCGGTGAGTATGACCATTAATGGACCTGCGCCTATTTTGTTGGCTTTTTTCATGAACGCTGCAATCGACCAACAATGTGAAAAATATATCCTTGAAAATAATTTAAAAGACGAGGTGAATAAAATAATCGAATCTAAATTTAAGTTAAGCGACTTGCCAAAATATATTGGTACTGATGGAAATGAAGTAACGCCAATCAAAGGAGAAATGGCTGGAGCATTACCAATTGGGAATAATGGATTAGGCCTGCGTTTGCTGGGATTGAGCGGAAAAGATGTATTACCAAAAGATGTTTATGAAAAGTTGAAAGCAAAAGCACTTTCAACCGTAAGGGGCACCGTACAAGCCGATATTTTAAAAGAGGATCAAGCACAAAATACTTGTATATTCTCTACAGAATTTGCATTGAAGTTGATGGGAGACGTGCAACAATATTTCATTCAACATCAGGTTGAAAATTTTTATAGCGTTAGCATAAGTGGATATCATATTGCTGAAGCAGGTGCAAATCCAATAACTCAATTGGCATTTACTTTGGCAAATGGATTTACGTATGTTGAATATTATTTGAGCAGAGGCATGAACATCGACGACTTCGCTCCGAATTTGTCTTTCTTTTTCAGCAATGGAATGGATCCCGAATACAGCGTTATCGGTCGTGTTGCCCGTCGCATTTGGGCAAAAGCGATGAAAAATAAATACAACGCGAATAGTCGTAGCCAAAAATTGAAATACCACATTCAAACCAGTGGAAGAAGTTTGCATGCACAGGAAATCGATTTTAACGACATCCGTACAACATTACAAGCTTTATACGCCATTTACGACAATTGTAATTCCTTACATACCAACGCATACGATGAAGCCATTACTACGCCTACAGAAGAAAGTGTGAGAAGGGCTATGGCGATTCAATTAATCATCAACAGAGAATTGGGAACGGCAAAAAATGAAAACCCAAATCAAGGTTCTTTCCTTATTGAAGAAATGACTGAACTTGTTGAGCAAGCGGTAATGACGGAGTTTAACAGAATTACAGAAAGAGGTGGCGTGTTGGGGGCTATGGAAAGAATGTATCAACGAAATAAAATTCAGGAAGAAAGTTTGCACTATGAAACGTTGAAACATACCGGCGCGTATCCTATTGTTGGGGTAAACACATTCCTAAGTAAAAAAGGATCTCCAACCATATTACCAACAGAAGTTATTCGATCTACTACTGCAGAAAAAGAATTCCAAATATCAACCTTGGAGGCCTTTAAACAAAGACATCAAAGTAAATCTGCCGAAATGCTTAACACGCTTCAACAAGTGGCCATACAAAATGGAAACTTATTCGAAACATTAATGGAAACGGTTAAATACTGCAGTTTGGGGCAAATAACACAAGCACTTTACCAAGTTGGCGGGCAATATAGGAGAAATATGTAACGCTATATTAACACGCGAAAGCATTATTTTTTCACGAATATAAATTAGGCGTGTATTTGATATAGATTCTGATTGTAACCATATACTTTTACATCGGTTTTTCATAGGATATTGGATTTTAAAGCGGGGCTAGATATTTATCTTGGCCCTTTTTTTATGCTTTCTCCGTATCCAAACCGGTTTTTTTATACAATTTTCCGATAATGGGAAATCGAGATAATTCTTTTGATTCAATCTTACCTACGAATCTTGCAAAAAGCAACATAAAAACAACGCCTGTTGAAATGGAAAACCATAGCTCGTTTTTAAAAAGCATGTTTAATCCTATATGTGCCCCATAAATCAAAACAACCAATACGATGTACGCGGTTAGTTTCTTCACTGCATAAGGAACAGGATAATATTTTTGTCCGAGTTTATAACTGCAAAGCATCATAAACAAATAGCAAGAGAAAGTAGCCAATGCAGCGCCAGTATAGTGCAATATTGGAATCAGTAAAATATTTAACCCAATGGTGATGACTGCACCAATGATTGTAATGATTGCTCCATAACTATTTTTATCGGTTAACTTATACCAAACACTCAAATTGTAATAAATACCTAAGAAAATGTTTCCAAGTGCCAATAATGGAACTACTTCAAGCCCTTCAGTCCAATTGGGATTAGCGAAAGTTAGAAACACCCATTTAAATACATCTAGAAATAAGCCAATAAACAAAAACATAAAGCAACAAGCGATTACAAAAAACTTCATCACACGCGCATAGGTTTTTTGTGCGTTATCACTTTTACTTTGATTGAAGAAAAAAGGTTCGGCTGCCATTCTAAATGCCTGAATCATTATCGTAATTAAAAGTGCCAATCGAAATACATTGGCAAATATGCCCAACTCATGATCCGCCTGTACAGGAGGCAAATCAACGACATGACGATAAATTAATCTACTCAATACATCATTAACCATTCCGCCCAAACCAACAATAATCAATGGCGTACTGTATTTCATCACTTCACGCCACAAACCAAAACTGAATTTTAATTTTATCGTAATGATTTCTTTGAATAAGATCATTAACGTAACAAAGCTTCCAATTAAATTCCCCAATAAATAATAACCTATGCCTAAATTGGGATTATAAAAATTAACTAAAAAAGAATTGGGATTATTTTTGATAATTGAAGGAACGACTCCCATAAATAAAATAACCACAGAAACATTGGTAAAAATTCCAGCAACACGCGCAAACGCATATTTTTTTGGGCGATTTTCTTGACGAAGTTTGGCAAAGGGCAATGTGTTTAGATTGTCAACTGCAATTATGCCAATCATCCATAAAATATATTCAGGGTGCTTGTTT
>CANFUJ010000152.1 GCA_947450165.1 Chitinophagaceae bacterium | reverse complement strand
TGGTTGGCTATTTTTTATTTGATTGGCGCCGGTTCTTTGTTGAGTTTTATTGCATTCATTTATTCACTCAAAAAATTACCGCCTGCTATATCTTCATTGTATGCTTATATCAATCCAATTGTAGCGATGATAAGCGCTTCTATTTTATTACAAGAAAAACTTACGATTACTATTTTAATGGGAACAATAGTTACGTTGATTGGGGTGTATATTGTAAATCATAGCATTAAAAGAGATCAAGAGAAAATTATTGTAGAACCTGAGATATAAATTTTGCATACATTTCTCTCCAACCTGCAAAAGACTTATCCGTTCCTAAAAAATTGTTGTGAAAAATGGGCACAAATAATCCATCTACTTCCGCGCAAATATTTTTGTAATGCATGATTTCTTCAAAACTTTTTTCAGCGTCTTGATCTTGTTCGTAAAAACTATTTGCATCCATAAAACAGAATGGAATGATTTTTAAAGAAGTCATGGTTTCTTTTGATAAATTATACCAATAAAAACTTCCGGCAAATGAAGCCCTAAAACCGTTGATGCTACCATATCCCATGCTGAAATCTTTTTTAATGCCACATTCAATCAAACGCTCGTAACCTTCTGGCAATGTATAATGTATGTAATGCTGACGTGAAAAATAAACAGGTTCTTGTGTAATGGATTCCAGCGATTTTTTTTCATCCTTTAAATACCTGATATTTTTTTTGCTTTTCCAAGAAGGATGTAAACCGATGTTATATTTATTAAGATGATGTTTAATTAAATTCTGCATCGGATTTCGTTTCAGTGAAATGTTTTTATCAAACTCATTTACTGAATTTGCCACCAAGAAAAAATAGTAAATATCGAGGTTTAATGATTCATGCATTTGATCTAAAAAAGCATAGGAATCAAATGGGTCTTTTTTTAATTTAAACAATACATATAAACGTTCCAAACTTGGCTGTTTCAAAAAGCCGCCTAAGTTTCGTAAAAAACCTTTGTTTTTGAAAGACCAAGCCATATCAATATCGTAGGTTAATATGGTTTTGAATGATTGGTTGGAAATATCAATGTTTGGAAATTTGCTCAGCAATAATTTCCCAAAATGTTGAATCCAAAAATTGACAACTGGTTTTTGTAAAAAATTGTTTTTAAACGCGATTGAATTTTCATGTGCATAACGGCCGAAAATATCTTTTTCGTGTGGCAAATATTCTTCGTATCTGCTAATCAAATAAAAAGTTGCCGCAAAAATATCGAATGCCAAATCTGAATCTTTTACATAAAAAAAAGCGGAATTCCCATAGGCCTCAAAACATTGTATATGCTGATATTTGATCTCTGTTTCAAATAGTAAAGCATGTGGCTTTATGTAAAAATTGTGGGAATCGATTTTTTCATTGCTGTAATTGATTACAATTTGATTTGGATCTAAACAATCTGATTTATTTGTAGTAATGGCATAATCCAATCCCAACTGCTCTTTTAAAATAAAATGGCAGATATAATTTAACCGTGCAGTTATTTTATGGGTGTAGAGCAGTATCATATACGATTTGAGTAAAGGAATAACTCATCTAATATAATACTTTATTGGTGATTAACAATTGAAGCTAATGTGTTATTTCTTCGCTCGTTCTTTCCAAAGTTGATTAAAGGTTTTATCTGTGAAATTCAAATCACCTCTAGATGCAGTCCAAGAAGTAAATAATTTATTTACAATTTTGTTTTTCATTTTTGAATTTCCGAGATTCAAAAACCTTCGATGTAGGTTTGAAATTTTCCATATTTTCCAGGCAACTTTCTCCGAAAAATCTGTACTTCCTTGTTCAACGGATTCATGTCGATTGTCAAGTAACAATTCGTGTAGATTGATTTTAACGGAGCAAACTTCGGTACAATTTCCACATAAGGAAGATGCATAACTGAGATGCTTAAACGATTCTAATCCTTGAAGATTTGGCGTTATCACACTACCAATGGGACCGCTGTAAGTAGCGCCATAACTATGGCCGCCGATATTTTTATATACCGGACAAGCATTTAAACATGCGCCGCAACGAATGCAATAAAGACTTTCTCTTTGCTTTGGATTTTTTAAAATATTGGTGCGTCCATTATCCAATAAAATTACAAACATTTCTTCAGGACCGTCGGTTTCATTGGGTTGTCGAGGACCTGTAACAATGGTGTTATAAACGGTAAGTTGTTGACCCGTTCCAAACGTACTTAGTAAAGGCCAAAATAAAGCAAGGTCATTAATCGATGGGATTACTTTTTCTATGCCAACTACAACAATATGCGTTTTTGGAAAAGCACAACTTAATCTTGCGTTTCCTTCATTTTCAGTAACGGCAATTCCACCAATATCACTGATGATAAAATTAGCACCAGTAACACCAACTTCAGCTTCTACATATTTTTTACGAAGGATGTCTCTAGCCACAAGCGTTAATTCCTGTGGGGTTAAATTGGGATCCGTTCCAAGTTTCTCTGCAAATAATTTGGCTACATCTTCTTTGCTTTTGTGCATCGCAGGTGTAACGATATGATAAGGCGATTCGCCATCCAATTGTTGAATATATTCACCTAAATCTGTTTCAACACTTTCAATTCCATTATCTTCAAGTGCTTGATTTAAATGAATTTCTTCGGTAAC
Organism: Chitinophagaceae bacterium; assembly: GCA_947450165.1. Taxonomy (GTDB): domain Bacteria; phylum Bacteroidota; class Bacteroidia; order Chitinophagales; family Chitinophagaceae; genus Ferruginibacter. The sequence goes on along the minus strand of CANFUJ010000152.1, from coordinate 2,889 downwards.
CATGCTTTTGCTCTTCACCAAAGTTTTGCAATTTCTTGCTTTACAAATGGCTAGTATTTCCTTAATAGCATCTTCCGTATTTTCTGCCCACAGCACTTTTCCGCCACGTTTGTTGAATTGCAATTCAAAATGCTCAAGTTGTTTATCTAAATTTTCTAATGCACGCCATTTGATGTTTTTGGCTCTTTCTCTAGCGTATTCAAGCGCACTAAATTGCAGTTTACCTTGAGGAACTGCGGCATTGTATTTTCCAATGTTGAAATTTATTTTACGGCGATGTTCTAAATCTGCCGCTTTTACATTCGCTTTTTGGATAAATATGTTTGAAGTATCTGTCATGATGATTGAAGTGCAAATTAACCAATGAATGTTAATATAAAAAATAAGCTGCCGCTGCTAAAGCACCTCTTCTACCTGGACACTCCAAAACAGCTACTTTTTTATTATCTGAATAGCGAATTAAATAAGCTCCATCTAACTTTCCGATTTTTTTATAATCCGAATAGCGAACGATATAATTTCCATCAAACTTAAGTAGTTTTTTATAGCTGTTATTATCAATCAAATAATCGCCATCGAATTTATATAGTTTTTTATAACTGCTATAGTTGACTACATAATCACCATCAACTTTTAAAACGTATTTATAAGATTGATAGTCTTTTATTCTGCATTGAGATTTTACGTTTGCAGTAAGTAAGAATAAACAGGTGGTGAAGATGATTATGAATCGATTCATGAGTATTAATTGAAAATAATATTATCAAATTTTTGGTAAGTAGCAAGTCAACAAAGCGAATTCATCCTATTTTTTAATCGCCGTTAGCGAATATACCATCGGAATTTTATGTGCTAATTTTTTTATTCTAAATTTTCCGGGTTCAAATTCAATGGTATTTAAAAAACAACTGTAAGGCGAATAGTCATACTCATCAAAGTCTTCCACTTGTAAATGATTATTTTTCAATGCCTTGAAAACCTCATTCAATCCATGGTTCCACATTACATAGGATTGTTTTAAATCTGCTTCCTTATCTGCATAAGTGCCCAAATATTCTTCTACAATTGGACCTGAATTAAAATAATCATAACCAACTTTATCAAATTGATCATCAAACATCCAAACCACAGGATGAAATTCTACAAAAATCAATTTCCCATTTGGCTTTAGAAATGTGTTAATAATGTTTGCCCATTTATCTAAATCTGGAAGCCAACCAATTGTACCGTATGAGGTGAAAACTATATCAAATTCTTTATTTAAAAATGAGTTTAAATTATACAAATCACAACATATAAATTCAACATCAACATTCATTTGTGCTGCAATTTCCTTACCCTTTTCAATCGCTTTTTCTGAGAAATCTATTGCAGTTACTTTTGCACCCAACTTCGCTAAGGAAATGCTATCTTGTCCAAAATGACACTGCAAATGCAATACTGACTTCCCTTCTATGTTGCCCAATAAATTTAATTCAATCTCTTTCAATGAAGTTTGTCCTTGTAAAAACGTTGCTTGATTGTAAAAATCTGAAGATAAATGAATGTCTACTTTATTGTTCCAAGAACTTTTATTAATGTTGATGTAATCAATAGACATAATTATTTTATTTAAGGATGAATATAAATACTATCCATTAAAAAACTAGAATCCGATTGAGGAAATTTGAAATACGCATAGCCTAAATGAGTTGGCGTGTATGAATAGGTAGTTTGTAAATTTTGAAAAATCATGGTGCAAACACAACCTTCATATTTTACAACAGGTGAGATTACAATCGTGTCGACTATAGTATTAACGTTGAAATTATAAAAATTACCACAACCATTATTTGCATTAAAGTAAAAATCAAGATTGATGGGTTGATTTATGATTCCACTATCGAGCATGCTTACTTGTGTTACTGGAGATGAAACATAATTTAAACAATCTCCTTCATGTTCAGTTCTACAAGAAAAAAGAAATAAAATAAAAACTAAAAAAAACAATTTTAATGTAGACATCTTTTTAATTTTAAAAATTGAATTGAATATACAATTTAGCTTCTTCTTGTGAATAAGCTGAAAAGTTTCGGTAACGATGATGAACATCAATGATTTCGGCAATGGCATCTTCAACAAGCTTTTGATTTTCCCATTGTTTCAAATCTGCAATAACGATTTCAAGACAACCTTTTTTATAGGCGATTTGTCCGAGTACATGAACCAACGTGTTTCTAACCCTTGACGTTGCATCAAATTGTAGTTCTTTCAATAGCGGTAAGATATCTTGAGGATGTTTCCTTCCCCTTAATTCTATACCATGACAAATCTCTCTACGAATTTCTTTATCGGGATGGTGTAAATATTTTTTTGACCAAGTTAAAACGGGCAATGGATTTACTTCTCCCATTTTTTTTATAGAACCAATAACTGCATTTCTGGGCGCATGATGTTCGTCGAATAGTGCCTCATCAAAGAAATGTTGTACAAACTCAAAATCTTTTTTACCTATTTCACCAACTGCGTTAATTACGGTTTGTCGTATTTTAAATGAATCATGAAATCTTAATTCGTTGAGCATTTCAACGATTCGGGTTTGTAATTTTTTATTTTGTAAAAATATTTTCCCAACAGAAAGATACGCTGCTTTTCGAATGTAGGTGTCTTCATCTTCAAAGTAAAGAACTATCGCTGCATCATCATTTGTATTAAAGGCATTAGAAACTGCTGAATGAATTTTTAAAACCAATTCATCTCTGCTATGCTTATCTAATTCATAAAATGTTGGCATTAAAAAATATTTAAATCGCAGAAATCGTTTTTTTGTAATGTACGTTCCTTTCTAAAAGATAGTTAAAGATAAAATTAAAACACGCTTCATCATGTCCGATTAGTTCTGGTGGAAAG
>CANFUJ010000151.1 GCA_947450165.1 Chitinophagaceae bacterium | reverse complement strand
TAGTGTTGCTTACAAAACAGTGGTGAGTAATGGTTTGGTGCTTGATAAAGCAGGCAACAAAATGAGTAAGCGTTTGGGCAATGTAGTAGATCCATTTGAAACGATTAATAATTATGGTGCCGATGCTACAAGATGGTATTTGATTACCAATGCGTCTCCTTGGGACAGTTTGAAATTTGATGAAGAAGGGATTAAAGAAGTACAACGTAAATTTTTCGGTACGCTTTACAATACGTATCAGTTTTTTGCACTTTATGCCAATTTGGATGGGTTTGCATTTGAAGAAAAATACATTCCATTATCAGAAAGACCAGAAATTGACCAATGGATTATTTCTTCATTAAATACATTGATTAAAAATGTAACTGAAAATCTAAATGCATACGAACCTACACAAGCAGGTAGAGCAATTGAAGATTTTGTAGACAATCAATTGAGTAATTGGTATGTTCGTTTATGTAGAAGACGGTTTTGGAAAGGCGAATATGAGCATGATAAAAAATGTGCATATCAAACTTTATACGAATGCTTGGAAACCGTTTCTCAATTAATTGCACCAATTGCACCTTTTTTTGCAGATTGGTTATTTAATAATTTAAATCAAACCACACAAAAATTCAAACAACAATCAGTACATCATTGTTTGTTCCCTGTTGCAAATGAAGAAAGCATCAATGCCGATTTAGAAAAAAGAATGCTGATCGCGCAAGATGCGTCATCTTTAATATTATCAATACGTAAAAAAGTAAATATTAAAGTAAGGCAACCGCTTCAAAAAGTATTTATTCCGGCGTTAGATGCGGAAATGGCAAAAAACATTAAACAAGTAGAAGAAATCATCAAATCAGAAACCAATATCAAAGAAATTGAGCTTTTAGATGCTGGAAATGATTTTATAAGAAAAAAAGCGAAGGCGAACTTTAAGACACTTGGAAAGAAATTGGGGGCAAAGATGAAATGGGCCGCCAATGAAATTGAGAAATTTGATAATGCGATGATTGAAAAAGTTCAGGCTGGAGATTACGTTCTCAATGCTGAAATGGTAGAAAAGGGGGAAGAACCAATCATTATTTCGGGAGAAGACTTAGAAATTATTACCGATGGCATACCAGGATTTGAGATAGCTGGCAAGGGAAATTTAACTGTTGCATTGGACATTACCATTACACAAGTGCTTCAGAATGAGGGAAATGCAAGAGAATTCATCAACCGAATTCAATCCATACGCAAAGAACAAAACTTTGAACTTACTGACAAGATAAATGTAGTGGTTGGGGAAAATGATGAATTAACGCCATCTTTAATTGAATTTAAAGCATATATTTGCCGGGAAATCCTAGCAGACACGCTAGAATTTCAACCAGCATTTACTTCAAACCAAACAATTGAGGTAAATGATGTTGCTTTATACATAAGTGTTAACAAAAAAATTACTTAGTTATGGCTAGTAAAAAACCAACTGCGAAACCAGTAGCAAAAAAAACAGCACCTGTTAAAGTTAAAGCGCCAGTAAAAAAGGCAGCACCTGCGAAAAAAGTAGTTGCACCGGCTAAAAAAGTGGTTGCGCCGGCTAAAAAAGTGGCTAAACCTGCCGCTAAAGCAGTAGCTAAAAAACCAGCACCTGCGAAAGCTAAGACACCTGTAAAAAAAGTAGCTGCGCCTGCTAAAAAAGTTTCAAAACCTGTCGCTAAGCCAGTTGCTAAGAAAGCAATTAAGCCGGTAGCTAAAAAAGTAACTAAAGTTGTAGCTAAAGTCGTAGCTAAAGTTGTAAAAAAAGCTGTTCCTGTTAAAGACACTAAATCAAAAGCAGCAAAACCTGTTGCTAAAAAACCCTTAAAACCAGTTGCTGTAGCTAAAAAAGCAGCACCAACTAAAAATAAACCAACTCCGGTAAAAAAAGCCGAACTTAAAAAGCCAGTTGCTGCTGTTGTTACAAAACCAAAAGCAACAATACCCACTCCCCCCATGAAATCTAAAAAAGAAGAAACAAAAAAAGCACCTGTTGTTGATGCTCCAAAAGCAAAAAAAGCTGAGGTAGCAAAACCTGCTGAAAAAGCACCTGTTATTAAAGCAATTGCAAAAAATCCTAAGGATATTAAAATTCCAGCGGCAAAACCAGTTGTAATTCCTACAATAACAACAAAAACGGTAAGAAAATATTCTCCTGATTTCATGAAATCAGTATTGGATAGTCAAAAAAATGATCCAGGAGCGCCGATGGTTCGCTACTCAGATAACGATTTGCAAGAATTTAGAGATTTAATTCACCGTAAAATAGAATCTGCAAAAAAAGAATTGAATTATTTGCAAGGACTTATTACTAGAAAAGATGAAAACGGTGGTGATGAAAGTGAAAACCGCTACATGACTATGGAAGATGGAAGCTTAAGTATGGAAAGAGAACAACTTAGTCAAATGGCAAGTCGCCAAATTACGTTTATAGACCATTTGGAAAAAGCTTTAATGCGCATTGAAAGTAAAACGTATGGCGTTTGTAGAGTAACCGGTAAATTAATTGATAAAGCAAGATTAAGAGCAGTTCCACATGCTACATTAAGCATCGAAGCTAAAATGGGGATTGTGAAATAATTTTATTGTGATATAAAGTAATAAAAAAGAGCGTAAATCACGCTCTTTTTTTATTTAACTGAATAAATTTAATAGGAAATTAAAATAAGATTTTCATTTTTCACATTTCTATTTTAAGCTGGTTATAAAAAAATAGCGTTGGTAAAATAAAAATTTGCACCCTCCTGTTTTCCGCGATTTTTAATTTTTTTAAAGAAAATCCTCTGAAACTCAATGTAGGCTTAATCTAGATTTTTATTTTGGGTGACCCAGTACTGAAAACAGGAAAAATTTGTTACGAAAATCACTTGCGTATTTTTATTTGAGGTGGTTTATTGATTGGAAACTATGCTTATTTACAATATTGCGATATTGCAATATTACGTGTTCCCAACTCAAATAGCCAAATATTTTCACTAAAGTTTATTCATGGAAATTTACTCACTAGGAAATTCTCTTTTGGTGTGTTTTTTTCTTTATTTAAAGTTTTTCGGTATAACTCGCTGCACTAGTTTAATGGTATGAGGCTGATTGATAGTTTGCTCATTTTCACACGATTTTTTTATTTTTTTCAAGAAAAGCCGAAGAAACTCATGTGCGCTTATTTTGTTTTTTATTTTGGGTGACCCAGTGCGGAAAACAGGAAAAATAGCGTTGGTAAAATAAAAATTTGCACCCTATTTTTAATTATTGTAATTATCAAAAATATTGATACGCTGGAAATGTATCTGATATTTGTAGTAGATTTATTTTATCAATTCTAATATCCATTTTATACAGTCTGCTGGATTTACAATTGACCAAGAATGCGGGTGCCTTGTTCCATCTACTCTGTACCCTTTCCCTAACGCCTGTACAAATAATGCATTTTTGTTTCCTTTCAACATTAAAAATCTAATCATAGCTGATTGATCAGGTGCATTCATATGATAAAAGTCTCTGTCTTTATTTATTAATTGCCAAACAACGTCAGGGTCCGAATATATTCTAACAGGAACATCTATCAAATATTTAGCATTCCCACCATCTTCACAATCAAGAGAAAATAATGAACCTTCAGTATATTTATCAGGAAATTCTTTTGGTGTGCCCCCATAGAGATTATGGAAATACTTAATCAGGAAATTATCTTCATTAAGCGCCAATTGTTTACTATCAGTAATTTTAGCCGAATTTCTAGCATAAAGTGCAATTTCATCTTTAGCGTGATTGTACAATGTTACATAATCTACTGGAGGGTCAACACCAATTACAGCTAGTGGCTTTATATAAGTATTAAATCTTTTATTCCTTGACATTTCTGTGTATTGAATCGCATTTTCTCCTCCCAAAGAAAGTCCGGATAAAATAAATTTGTGTTTTGGTGCTTTAAATTTGGTTATAATTTCCTCAAAAATTGTCTCAAAGAAAAACACAGCAGCGCTATCTCTTTCCAATGCTTTATTGTAATTGGCACTTACGACAGCAGATAAAATATTATTGTCGTAGGCTAGTTGCATCAATTCTTTATTGCAACTAATTACATTTTCTACAGTTTCGCCAGTGGATGGGAATAATATCAATACAGCTTCTATTTTCTTGTTGGGAACAAGTACATAATAAAAAAGTTTATCGACATTATTGTCATTGCCATAAATTTCAGTGCTATCTTTTATATCAACGTATTGCTTTTTCAGTAATTTTAAATATTTGTTGTCTAAATTTAAAAAATCACCATTTATAAAGTTGCCTATTGTTTTTCCTCCATTGTTGAAGTGCGCTTCACCTTTCCCATTTAAAGTACCGTTGATAAAAGTTCCTTCAAATGTGGCGCTCCCAATAAATTCAAGTTTTCCTTTTCCTTCAAATTTACCCTGCTTTATTTCACCTTTATAGGTGGCAACTAACTTATTATTTTGATACCATTGCAAAAAGCCCAATCCTGATGCAAAATTATTTTTGCAATTACCGTTCCAAATAAGACTATCTAATGGTGATACTTCATCTAGCCATATTTTGCAATTATTTTTATGTTCATTTACAAATTGTCCATTGATTTGAGCAAAACAATTTATGGTTATTATTATCAGAAGTCCAAAAATTAATACTCTCATTCTTTCTTATTATGATTATTATTCGCAAAAAAATTAAAGTCAACTCAAAAACATCACTCAATAGTAAAAAACCTCCTCAACCATTAAACCATAAACCTTTAAACCTCTTTAAACCTATCTCACCTCTTGCATCTCCACAAGTTTGAAATAAATACCTTGTTGTGCAAGAAGCTCATCGTGCGTTCCTCTTTCGGCTATTTCCCCTTTATTTAAAACGATGATTTCATCTGCGTGACGGATGGTGCTTAATCGATGGGCGATTACCACGGAGGTTCTATTGTTCATTAAATTATTAATCGCATCTTGAACCAATCTTTCGCTTTCTGTATCTAATGAAGATGTAGCTTCATCCAAAATCAATATAGGTGGATTTTTTAAAACGGCTCTGGCAATCGTTAATCGCTGACGCTCACCGCCACTCAATTTTGAACCCCTGTCGCCAATATTGGTATCGTAACCCGAATCTTTTTTCTGAATAAAACTATCCGCATTGGCAATTTTTGCAGCTTCTTGAATACTAGAAAGATCAGTCGTTTCCATACCTAAAGCAATATTATTGGCAATGGTATCATTAAATAAAATTGGCTCTTGTGTTACAATGCTTATCAACGATCGAATCGCATGCAAAGAATAATCTTTAATGTTTACGCCATCAACCAAAATTTCGCCAGAGGTTACATCATGGAACCTTGGAATCAAATCAGCTAATGTAGATTTTCCGGCACCACTACTTCCCACCAACGCTATGGTTTTGCCTTTTTCAATTTTTAAATTGATGTTCTTTAAAATCACCACATCATCATAAGAAAAGCCTACGTTTTTAAACTCTATACTATGTACAAATTCGTGTATTTTTTTTCCATTGGGATTCTCATCTACCGTTACAGGCGCTTGCAATACTTGTTCAATTCTTTCTATCGCGGCAGCACCTTTTTGCATATTGCTAAACGCAGATGATATAGATTTTGCTGGGTCAATGATGTTGTAAAACAATCCCATGTACGTCAAAAACAAAG
>CANFUJ010000150.1 GCA_947450165.1 Chitinophagaceae bacterium | reverse complement strand
TTTATTCCGATTGCGTTGGTGGTGCTGATTCCACTCGATTGATCGTTGGTAAAACTTTCAACAGGTGCGCCCGGACCTCTGAAATTACCACTACCTGGAGGACCGTTTCTGTTACTACTTGCATTTCCTGTAATCCCCAACAAATCTTGTGACCCAAAATTTTGTTGGTTGATGTTGTTGAAATTTCCAACCAATGAAATTCTTCTATCGCCTTTAAAAAAAGAGGTGTTTCCACCAGCCGCATAAGTTTGTTCTGTACCAACGCCAACGTATACACGACCAAATTGTGCATTGTTGATACCCGCTTTCGTAATAATGTTTATCGCCTTTTGTGAGTTGCCATCATCAATTCCTGTCATTTGCGCTTGGTCACTCATCTTATCAAAAACCTGAATTTTATCTACCGCAGCAGCTGGAATATTTTTTAACGCTGCAGAAGCATCATCTCCAAAAAAATCTTTTCCATCAACGGTCACTTTTTTCACTTGCTCACCTTGAGCCGTAATTGTACCATTTTTATCAACTGTAATTCCAGGCATTTTTTTAATCATGTCTTCGGTTGTGGCATCCGGATTTACTTTGTATTGCTTGGCATTGTATTGAGCCGTATCATCTTTTTGTGTTACTGCTGCACCCGTGGAAACAATGGTTACCGTTTCCATTTCCTTTACCATTCTGTTGAGATAGATTTTTCCAAGACTACCATTTTCTTTTTCTAAATCAATGTTGATGGTACTTGGTTTATAACCTATATTAGAAATTTTTAGGAGATATGCCTGCTTTTTTAAATTGCCAAATTCAAAAGATCCGTTTCCAGCAGTAACTAAAGTTTGTAGCAAAGCATTATCGGTTGTTGAAATTGAAATCGTTGCCCCTTTTAAACTGGTACTGTCTGATAAATCTGCAATTGAACCCTTTATTTGAGATTCTTGTGCAAACGAAAACGTAGCATTGGCAAACAAAACAAAAAGAATAGTAATAATTTTTTTCATAAATAGCGGATTGTACAGAATTGAAATCAGTTTAAAAATTTTTATTTTAAGAAAAAGGATAGCATTCATTTAATTTTTAAGAATTATATTGCACACTCAAAATTTTAAATATGGAATATAATAAATTAGTGGCCGTTAGCGGACTAAGCGGTTTGTTTGAATTGATATCCTCTAAAGCTGACGGTGGTTTAGTTCGTTCTTTAGAAGACAAAACTACCAAATTTGTAAGTAATAGAGTGCATGCATTTTCACATTTAGAAAGTATTGAGGTTTTTACTACTGATGAGAACGTAAATCTATCTGATGTTTTCTTAGCAATGAAAGGAAATAGCGAGGCAATGCCTGATGCAAATGATGCAAAAGCAATTAAAGCATATTTTCAAAAAGTGTTTCCTAAAATGGACTTCGATAGGGTTTATGGCAGTGATATGAAGAAAATGGTAAAATGGTATGATATTTTAATCAAAAACAATATCGAAATAAAACTTTCAGAAGCAACAGATGAAGATGCGGTAGCCGAACAACCCGTTGAAAAGAAACCTGTAGCAGCAGCAAAACCAGCTACTAAAGCAGCAGCGGTAAAAAATGCGCCAGCTAAGAAAATCAATACACCAAGGAAGATGGCATAAAAAAATTGTTTGTTGTTTGTGGTTTGTTGTTTTTTGTTGGAGCATTCACTTTTCTAGCATTTAATATCCAGTATCCAATATGTTTGGCGTTTGGTGTTTGGCGTTAGAACATTCACCTATTCAGCAACTTGTATCAAGAATCCAGCATCTAACTTTTAAATTAATCAATCGCTCATGAATTATTCAGCAGATATACAAAAATCAAAGCGTACTTTTTTACCTGATGATTTTAAAGTTACAGATTGGGAAAATTTAGAGCCGTTTTTTAAAACATTACTTGATAGAGATATTTCTACCAAAGAAAAATTGGAGCAATGGTTAAAAGACCAAAGCGAATTGGAAGCTGTTGTGAGTGAAGATGCATGCTGGCGTCAAATTAAAATGACTTGCGATACTACTGATAAAGCACTTGAAGAATCCTTCAATTATTTTTGTATGCACATTCAACCCAATGTGCAACCTTATGCAGATGCGTTGAATAAGAAATTATTAAATGCCCCTACTTTAAACGAACTCGACCCCGAAAAATATTTTACTTATTTACGCAACGTAAAAAAAAGCATCGAACTTTTTAGAACTGAAAATATTCCTTTACAAGCGGAGATGGCGGTATTGCAACAACAGTATGGTCAAATCACTGGCGCTATGACTGTTGAAGTAAATGGCGAACAATTTACATTACAACAAGCGGGGAAATTTTTAGAAAGCAGCGACAGAAATTTACGTGAAGCCGTTTATTTAAAAATACAAAACAGACGCTTACAAGATCAACAGCCACTTAACGAGTTGTTTGACAAATTAATATCTATAAGAAATACGGAATCAAAAAATGCAGGTTTTGAATCTTATGTAGATTATCGTTTTAAAGAGCTTGGACGTTTTGATTATAAGAAAGAAGATTGTTATCAATTTCATGAAGCGGTAAAGCTCCATGTATTGCCGTTAGTAAATGAAATATACAAGAAGAAACAAGCTGCGCTTGGGGTTGATAAATTACGTCCTTGGGATTTGGAATCAGAACCACAAGGAACAACACCTTTACATCCTTTTAAAACAGGCGAAGAGTTGTTGCAAAAAACAATTGATTGCTTCAAAAAAATGAATCCTTTCTTTGGTGCGTGTTTGGAAAAAATGAAAACACTAAATCACCTCGACCTCGAAAGTCGTCAAGGTAAAGCACCCGGCGGATACAACTGTCCGTTAGCAGAAAGCGGCGCTCCATTTATTTTCATGAATGCGGCTGGACAAATGCACGATGTAACCACCATGGTACACGAAGGCGGTCATGCTGTACATTCTTTTTTAGCACATCATTTAGAATTGAGTGGCTTCAAAGAATATCCAATGGAAATTGCAGAAGTAGCAAGCATGGCCATGGAATTATTTAGCATGGATTATTGGGATAGCTTTTTCGATAATGAAGCCGATTTAAAACGCGCTAAACTACATCAACTCGAAAGGGTAATTACTATATTTCCTTGGATTGCCGTTATCGATCAATTCCAACATTGGCTTTACACACATCCTCAACATACAACCGAAGAAAGAACCGCTGCATGGGTTTCTACACTTGCCATGTATAAGGATGATGTAATTGATTACAGTGGTTTGGAAACTTTCCGCAGCAATTCATGGCAACGTCAATTGCATTTATTTGAAGTGCCTTTTTATTATATTGAATATGGCATTGCACAACTTGGGGCAATTGGCATGTGGATGCAGTTTAAAAAAGATAAAAATAAAGCGATAGAAAATTATTGCAACGCATTGAGCTTAGGCGGAACCAAAACACTTCCAGAATTATATAAAAATGCAGGATTGACTTTTGATTTTTCTCCAGAAACGATAAAAGGATTAATGGAATTTGTGCAGGCGGAGATGAAAATGTTAATGGACTAAATTTTCTTGACACGAATGCGCGTAAACGCGATTTTTTTTGACACGAAGGCACAAAGGCGCAAAGACACGAAGTTTTTTTTGACACGAAGGCACGAAGACATAAAGGCACGAAGTTTTTTTGAAACAAAATGCTAATAACTGGAAAATGCTTCCAACCTTTAAACCATTAAACTTATAAACCAGCGAAGCGTTTTAAACATTTTTTTTCTTGGGGGATTGAGGGGGCTTAATTCCTACAATCAATACAAGTTCCTTTTACAATCATCGCGGTTTGTATGGGAAGAAAACCTTTAGGTAACTTTACCATTGGTACCATTACATCATCCAAACAATTGGTTTTGTTACAAGAAACACAGATGAAATGTACGTGTTCATCTTGATGATGTCCAGCCTCACAACTGTCTTTGCACAACGCATACAAAATTGTATTGTCTGTTGTTGGTATTTGATGAATGATGCCGCTCTCTACAAATGTTTGTAGTGTACGGTACACCGTTACCCGATCAATATTTATTGAACTATGTTTCTCTATATCTGCATGCGCAAGCGCTCCTTCTGATGCAAAAAATAATTCAAGAATTGTTTTTCTGCTTTCCGTTACACTAAGTCCTGCTTTTTTTAAAACTGCCTCTTTTTGCATAATATATTAATTTGGCGTATTGCTAAATCCGTTTAAAAATCTACCTGGCTCTACTTTTTCTTTCATCAACGCTGGAATATCCAAAAGCAATTTCTGAACTTCTGCTTCAATCAATCCATCATAAATACCACGCACTCGGCCGTATCTATCTACCAACGCAAAAAACTGTGTGTGTAAAAATTGATTTTCTATTCGTTGGGTGCTATCTGGCTTTCCATTGTCTATCATATATCCTTGACGTGCCATTTTATATAAATCAGCTTTATTTCCAGTTAGAAATTTCCAATTTTTATTTTCATATTTTTTCAATGAGTCAGTAGCTGAGTAATTCAACTTAAATGTACCATCTGATTTTTTTTCGAGTTGGCCATTTATCATTTTGTTTTCATACGCTTTCATCAAAGGCACACTATCTGTTTCGGGCATACATGTATGTGAGAGTATTAAAAAATCAGATTCGGATTTAAATTGCTCGTACACCCTTTTCATGTTAATGTTCATTTTAGGACAAATGCCTTTACACGTAGTAAAAAAATATTCGGCTACATACACTTTTCCTTCTGTGTTTTTTTGAGAAAAATCTTTCCCATCCTGATCCGTAAATTTAAATTCAGGTATGTTATTGTTGATAACCACCAACGGAGAATCGGTAAACGGATGCTCATCAATAATTGCTAAATAAAAGCCAGCCAATAACAAACCAAAAAAGCCGAAATAAATCCACCATTTATATTTTTTCATAAGATTATGTTTAAGTTAAAATTCAAAAGTAAAAAATCAAAATCGTTGATTTTATTAGCTAATTATTTATCCTTCAAGCAAGAATTACTTTTTCTAGACCGCAAGTTTTTTTACTTTTTACTTTTTACTTTCTTTTTTATTCAACAACGAAGTTAAGCCCGTTAAAGAATAGTTTGTTTAATAATTAAAAATATTGCAACAATATTGCAAATCATTTATCTTTGGGATTGATGAAAATAAAATTAAACTGGGACAAGCTGGGTATTGCAACATCTATTATCTGTGCCATACATTGCGGATTTTTGCCATTATTATTGCCAACATTAAGTTTGTTTGGATTAACCATCGTACATAACCTAATTTTTGAATGGATGATGATTGGTATTGCGTTTATTGTTGGCATTTACGCTTTATATCATGGTTACATCAAGCACCATCATCAATTACAACCCATGCTGATTTTTTTTGCAGGGTTTTCGTTTTTGGTTGCAAAGCAATTTTTTCATGATCAACAGATTTTGTTATTAAGCTTTGCTGTTCCTTTAATCATCTACGCCCACTACTCCAATTACAAAAAATGTTCAAAAAATAAATGTAGTTCCGCACATCATCAACATTAAAATTTTTCCGATGAAAACTTATTTTATATCCATTCTTTTATTTTGTTCTATTCAATTATTGGCACAAACAAAAACGGAAAAGAAAATTCTTTCACTATTAAAAGTTCAGGATGAATCTTGGAATACGGGTGATATAAACGCCTTTATGGAAACCTATTGGAAAAATGATTCGTTGATGTTTATTGGCAAATCAGGGGTTACTTATGGTTGGCAAAAT
>CANFUJ010000149.1 GCA_947450165.1 Chitinophagaceae bacterium | reverse complement strand
TTGAAACGAAATTTTTGTTGTAAAAATTGAGGTAGCTAGTAAACGTTATTCAAATCTGAAGCAATTCAGGAGGAGAAGTAGTCGTTTATTAGTTCAATTTTTAAAACACATTTGTAAGGGTTGAACAATAAACAAATCTGACCTTACAACACCTCAAAGATAATGCAGTTAAGAAGTATAATCAAAAAAGAAAAATAAAATTTATGCAACGGGATTGATGTAACGCTCTACAGGAATACGATTGGTAATGCTTTTTGCCAAAGTCATTTCATCAGCATATTCCAATTCTCCTCCAAATGAAATACCTCTAGCAATGGTTGTAATTTTTATTGGATATTCTTTTAGTTTTCTACCAATATAATAAATGGTGGTATCGCCCTGAATATTGGGGTTTAAAGCAAAAACGATTTCTGTGATTTGATTGTTCTGAACACGTTGTATTAATGGTTCAATATTTAATTGTTCTGGTCCCACACCATCAAGCGGTGAAATAATTCCACCCAATACATGAAAAACGCCGTTGAAATGTTGTGTGCTTTCGATAGCCATTACATCACGAATATTTTCAACAACACATATCACATCTTGTTTACGGGAAACATTATCACATATATTACAAACATGTTTATCTGAAATATTGTAGCAACGGCTACAAAATTTTATTTCTTTCCTCATGTTTTCAATCGACTCGCAAAAATGACTCACTTCATTTTCTGGCTGTTTTAATAAATGCAAAGCCAAACGTAAAGCGGTTTTTTTGCCAATGCCCGGCAACTTTGCCAATTCGTTAACTGCCTTTTCCAATAAAGAGGATGAAAATATCATGGTGTAAAAATAGGGATATGTTATAAAACAATTTCTCGTTCATTTTCCCAATCGGCTTTGATGTTTATTTTTTCGGGTAAAGAAATCGAAATTTCGGGTTGAACTTTTAGTTTGTAATTACCTGGATCCCATTGGCCATTATTATTTTTATCATATAAAATGCGCATTGAGAAATCGCCTGGCAACATCATTTTATTTTCCCAAGTTTCATTTTGAATTTTGAATGTATACTTTATATTTTCACCTTCTAAAAAATACAAAATCGGGTGTTGAGTGAGGTCAATATTTTTAAATGTTATTTTCAATGAACCATATTCTGAAATGGATTTTGTAAAAAACTTAATCGTATCGTTCTTTAATAATTTCAAACCCGATGAATCGGATAATCCATTTTTAAAAACGACCAAATTGAAAGGTTGATTGGATGGCCATTTATAATCGATGCTTATTTTTTTTCTTGAACTATCGATGCTTATTGCATAATCTTTAATTTTTACAAAACTTGTATCCATCAACAGGATTGAATCTGCATCAAATTGTTTTATTGGCGAATTGCTTGTTAATTGAAACGTGTTTAATAAATCTTGTTTTCCATAAATGAAATTATTTGCAAGTTTCAATCTTTTTTCTTTTTCATTTTTTACAGATGAAGCAGTATTGACTTCTTGTTTTTTCTCGCTGTATGCAAACAAATTGATTTTATGATTTGAATCTAATGTATTGACTTTGGTGTTGTAAAATGCAAACGGCTCCGTAGCAGCATTATAGTACTTATTGCCATCTCCGTCCTTTAAAGCATATATTTTAAAGTTTCCAGCCGGTAAATTTTTAAATGTAAAACTGCCGTCTCCTTTTAGTTTTGCAACATAATCTGGTCTGTGCGATGTAACATCAGTATCGCTTGCATTTTTATACAACAATACATTTAACGAACTGTCTATTTTTCCAGTTTCAGCCATTAATAGTTTTCCTTCCAATGTTAGCGAATCGATGTATGTGCCGGTTGAAAAAGTGTACACAAAATTTTTGAGCACGTTTCCTTCATTAATGTCTTTTATGGCATTCGAAAAATTGATGGCATAAGTGGTGTTGGGTAAAAGAGTATCTTTTAATTTTATCGTTATCGTTCTGAGATTGCTGTTTATACTGGGATTATTTTTCGGGGAAGGCGATACCAACAAATTAGATTGTATATCTTGTAAATCAACATATTCATCAAAGTTGAGTGTGATTTTATTTCCGCTAAAATTGGTTTGATTATTTGATGGGATTGCTTTTATCAAAACCGGTGCTGATGTGTCTTTCGGTCCGCCAGTGGGAGATCCGATTTGCGCACAACCCGTTATCAACAAACTACAAATTTGGAATGAAAATAAAATTCCAATAAAAAATATTCCGCGTTTAATCATTGTTAACTTTTGATACATTAGATTTCTTCTGTGTCGTCGGGATTGTGCAATTTAACGGCCAAATTATTTGTTTTCACAAAATTGCACCATGTACATTCTGCTTTACCGCAACCGGTGTAAAATTCTTTGTTTTGAATTTTTTCCCAAGTGGTTGTTATTTGTTGTGTAACGGTGGTAATGTCTTCAGGAGAAATAACTAACTTTTTCTTTTTGTATGTTTTTTTGGTATCCGGCTCAATAAAATCAAATTCGGTACTTACTGCGGTCCAATCTTTTCCTGATTTATTGTCTACTAAAATTTTATAAAAAACAGCTTGACGCCAGTAATCACCACCGTTAGGTTCTTTATCACTTGGCGGATCTAATTTTTTCAATCCGTTTTCAGGGTTGCCCGATTTGTAATCCACCACATTTACATTTTTTCCATCGAATTCAATTTTATCTAACTTTCCTTTGATGGGCACATTACCAACGGTAACGCCTTTTATGCTATGTTCAATAACAACTACTTTATTAAACGATTGAATGTGCGTGTCGTAATATTTACTCAACACTTCAATGCCATATTCCATTCTACGATTAAATTGTTCTTGTGAAAAGCTCTCACGATTTCTGTGCATGTACCATTCAAAAGCATTGTTGAAATTATCTTTTGTTGGAAATTCTTTCGTAGGATGGTCAACCATTTTTTTAAACAGCTGTTCCAAAGCAAAATGCACAGCAGAGCCAAATTCTGTGGATTCGTTTTTAGCAGAAGGTATGCGAATGAAATTGTTGTAATAAAAACTCAACGGACATTTCAAATAACCATTTAAAGCAGTAACGTTCATTACAAATTTATCAAGCAATGGTGTAATGATGTCGTCTTCTAGTTTTGCAATTTCTGGAGCTGCGCCTTCATTAAAATTTAACGCAGCAAAAATTGAAATCGTTTCTTCATCTAATGATATTTTTTCAACAGGCAATTGAAAAGTTTCCTGAATTTCAGCAATAAACATCGATGGTTCAATCTCTTTTCCATCATTTTTAAATTTGCTGTAAGAAATATACAAATGCTGTTCTGCTCTGGTTAGTGCCACATAAAACAATCTTCTCAACTCTTCATTGTCCTTGGCATTTGAAATTGATGAAAAGACATTTGGTGGAATTTTATATCCTTTATTGTTTGCTCTTTTCTTCTCCCATAAATCAGCATTTGAGCCAACTATAAACACGTATTTAAATTCGAGTCCTTTTGAACCATGCGCTGTCATTAGGTTTACGCCCTTATCACTTCCACTAACTTGCACCAATGGAATGGGCAAACTTTCTTGTTCCATCAATTCAATCAAGGTAACGAGGTCCTGTAAACGCATCAACGGTTTTCGATGGGTTTCTTCTTTAATAAAATCAAATAAAGCGGTAAGTACTTGTAGTTGCCAGTGCTTATCCTTGCTTTGCATGATGGTAGAAATAACACCAGCTTCGCGGATAATTTGTTCAAATAAAAACTGTAATGTAACATTGGAAACCGATGAAATCAAAGACTCCATAATTTTTGAAGCGTTTGCCAATTCATCAGAAATGTTTTTATTAAATAAATCTGCTTGGGGCGATTTAATTTTATCCTGCATTAATGCTCGAATAGAAGTTTTTCTATCTCCAAATCTTCTATCAGCAACTTCCATTGTGATTTTAGAAATTTCTATTGCTGGAATTTTAAACCAATCAAAATGTAAAATTTCAAATAGCATTTGATCGCCACTGTATGGAATAAAATGTTCGGCTGCTAAATATTTTAAAATAGAAATTATTTTTCTGGCAAGTGGCAATTCCAAAGCGTTCATGTGGCGTTTGCTGTACACGGGTACATTCAGCAAATTGAAATATTGTGAAATTATTTCACCGTATTTATTCTCTTTGTAAATGATACCAATTTTGCCTGGTTCAACTTTTTCTGCCAATAGTTTTTGTACGTTTTTCACCACAGCAATCATTTCATGTCGTTGGCTTTCGTATTCAATTACAATGGGCAAATGATTGAGGTGTTTTATATCATCATTTGAAGAAAGAAGAGACTTTGTAAGTCCTTCAATTTTATTTACCAGACGATCATTATTTCTATCAATCAATGCTTTTGACGCATCTAATATGGGCTGTGTAGAACGGTAATTATTGGTAAGTACAACTTTTAAAATGTCGTCGTTATATTGTGTGGCAAACAACAGCATATTTTCAACATTAGCGCCCTGAAATCTGAAAATACTTTGATCGTCATCACCCACAACAAAAACATTTGGATTGTCCCAATAGCTGATTAAAAGTTGTACAAGATTGTTTTGAGACCCACTGGTATCTTGATATTCATCTACAAGTATGTATTGAAAACGTTCTTGATAATTGGCCAATAAATGCGCATTGTTTTCAAAAGCTTTTATTACCCAAATAATCATATCATCAAAATCGTACCTGTTAGCATCCTTCATCATTTTTTGAAAACGATCGAATTCATTAACGGCAGCGCGAAGCTTTTCCATTTTTTCTACAGCTTCATAATATCCAGGTTTAAAATCGCCCTTATTGTATTTTCCAGCGCGGCTTGTTTTGTAAATTAAGCTTTCATCATTAGGCAATTCTAGTAAGTAAGATTCAATATGTTGGATCATAAATTCGGGTGTCCAACCTTCTTTTTTCATGTTGCTAAAAAGCCCTTGCAAATTGCTTACTTCATAATATACATCTCCACGATATCTTTTTAAAGGATGATTTTTTGGAAGCGTATCTATAAGTTCTTTAAACAATTGAATGCGTTCCAGTTCTGAAATAGGATCTAGAGAGTTTTTTTCAAACATCGAAAGATTGTCTTGAATCACATCATTACAAAAAGCATGAAAAGTATAAATGTTTACTTTGTATGCATCAGGCCCAATAAATTGAAGTAATCTTTTACGCATGGCCACCACGCCTGCATCGGTATATGTTAAACAAAGAATGTTTTCAGGAAGCGTATCTGTTTCCAATAAAATTTTTCCGATTCTACTGGCAAGAATTTGCGTTTTACCGGTACCAGGACCAGCTATAACCATTACAGGACCTTCAATGGTATTTACAGCCAAACGCTGATTTTCATTGAGTTTTAAGTATTCTGTATTAAATGTTTCTAGGAGTTTGGTACGGTTTGTAGACATATTATCTATTGAAAATTAGTTCAGGCAAAAGGGTTTTTAAACAATATTAAATCTACTTAATAATATCTAAAGCAACAAAATCAATCTTCCTATTTCTCTGCCTTCGCATTGTCTTTAAGATAACCCAATACATTTTGTTTTTGCATGTAATCGAGGTCAGCTTTTTTTGCCATTTTATTCATAATTGGATTCCATTCCTTGAATGTATAATCGCTTGGCTTATTTAAATCATGACAAGAACCACATTTTGATTCGAAGATTTCTTTTCCATAATTACTGTTTAAAGTAACTGAGTTGTTATTATCTGTAGTTGGCGCTTTGGTTTCAACTGTTGTTTTTGTTGGCGTTGTTTTATGACTACAAGAGCTAAAAAACAAAACACTTATCGCTAATACTGAGGCGGAA
>CANFUJ010000148.1 GCA_947450165.1 Chitinophagaceae bacterium | reverse complement strand
TTGAAACGAAATTTTTGTTGTAAAAATTGAGGTAGCTAGTAAACGTTATTCAAATCTGAAGCAATTCAGGAGGAGAAGTAGTCGTTTATTAGTTCAATTTTTAAAACACATTTGTAAGGGTTGAACAATAAACAAATCTGACCTTACAAGACTTCAAAGATAATGCAGTTATGAAGTATAATCAAAAAAGAAATGGAAAAATTATGCCACGGGATTGATGTAACGCTCTACAGGAATGCGATTGGTAATGCTTTTTGCCAATGTCATTTCATCGGCATACTCTAATTCGCCTCCAAATGAAATGCCTCTAGCAATGGTTGTTATTTTAATTGGATACTCTTTTAGTTTTCTACCAATATAATAAATAGTGGTATCACCCTGAATATTTGGGTTTAAAGCAAACACGATTTCGGTGATTTGATTGCTTTGCACACGTTGAATTAATGGTTCAATATTTAATTGCTCTGGACCCACACCATCAAGCGGTGAAATGATTCCACCCAATACGTGAAAAACACCGTTGAAATGTTGTGTGCTTTCGATAGCCATTACATCTCGAATGTTTTCAACCACGCAAATCACATCTTGTTTCCGGGAAACATTATCGCAAATATTACAAACATGTTTATCTGAAATATTGTAACAACGGCTACAAAACTTTATTTCTTTCCTCATGTTTTCAATCGACTCGCAAAAATGACTCACTTCATTTTCTGGCTGTTTTAATAAATGCAATGCCAAACGTAAAGCGGTTTTTTTGCCAATGCCTGGCAACTTTGCCAATTCATTAACGGCCTTTTCCAATAAAGAGGATGAAAATATCATGATGTAAAAATAGTGATTCGTGGTGTTTTAATGTTACAAAACAATTTCTCGTTCATTTTCCCAATCGGCTTTGATGTTTATTTTTTCGGGTAAAGAAATCGAAATTTCGGGTTGAAGTTTTAGCTTGTAATTACCTGGATCCCATTGACCATTATTGTTTTTATCATATAAAATGCGCAATGAAAAATCGCCTGGTAACATCATTTTATTTTCCCAAGTATCACTTTGAATATTGAATGTATACTTTATGTTTTCACCTTCTAAAAAATACAAAATTGGGTGTTGAGTGAGGTCAATATTTTTAAACGTTATTTTCAACGAACCATATTCTGAAATGGATTTTGTAAAAAACTTAATCGTATCGTTCTTTAATAATTTCAATCCCGATGAATCAGATAATCCATTTTTTAAAACCACCAAATTAAAAGGTTGATTGGATGGCCATTTGTAATCGATGGTGATTTTTTTTCTTGAGCTATCGATATCAATTGAATAATTTTTAATTTTTACATAGCTTGTATCCATTAACAGGATTGAATCAGCATCAAATTGTTGTAATGGCGAATTGCTGGTTAATTGAAATGTGTTTAATAAATCTTGTTTCCCATAAATGAAATTATTTGAAAGCTTCAGTCTTTTTTCTTTTTCATTTTTTACAGATGAAGCCGTATTCAATTCTTGTTTTTTCTCGCTGTATGCAAACAAATTGATTTTATGATTTGAATCTAATGGGTTGACTTCTGTATTGTAAAATGCAAACGGCTCCGTAGCAGCATTGTAGTATTTATTGCCATCTCCGTCTTTTAAAGCATATATTTTAAAGTTTCCAGATGGTAAATTTTTAAATCTAAAACTACCATCTCCTTTTAGCTTTGCAACATAATCTGGTCTGCGCGATGTAACATCGGTATCGCTTGCATTTTTATACAACAAAACATTTAATGAACTGTCTATTTTTCCAGTTTCAGCCATCATCAGTTTTCCTTCCAATGTTAACGAATCGATAAATGCTCCGGTAGAAAAAGTATAAACAAAATTATTCAGCACATTTCCTTCATTAATGTCTTTTATGGCATTCGAAAAATTGATGGCATAAGTGGTATTGGGTAAAAGACTATCTTTTAATTTTATAGTTATTGTTCTTAGATTGCTGTTGATACTTGGATTATTTTTCGGCGAAGGCGATACCAACAAATTAGATTGTATATCTTGTAAATCAACATATTCATCAAAGTTGAGTGTGATTTTATTTCCGATAAAATTGGTTTGATTATTTGAAGGGATTGCTTTTATCAAAACCGGTGCTGATGTGTCTTTCGGTCCGCCAGTGGGAGATCCTATTTGAGCACAACCCGTTATCAACAAACTACAAAATTGACAAGCAAATGCAATTCCAATAAAAAATATTCCGCGTTTAATCATTGTTAACTTTTGATACATTAGATTTCTTCTGTGTCGTCAGGATTGTGCAATTTAACAGCCAAATTATTTGTTTTCACAAAATTGCACCACACACAATCTGACTTACCGCATCCTGTGTAAAAATCTTTATTTTGAATTTTTTCCCAAGTGGTTGTTATTTGTTGTGTAACGGTGGTGATGTCTTCAGGAGAAATAACTAATTTTTTCTTTTTGTAATTTTTCTTGTTGTCTGGTTCTATAAAATCGAATTCTGTACTTACTGCATTCCAATCTTTTCCAGATTTATTGTCTACCAATATTTTATAAAAAACAGCTTGACGCCAGTAATCGCCACCGTTAGGTTCTTTATCATTTGGCGGATTTAATTTTTTCAATCCATTTTCAGGGTTACCCGATTTGTAATCAACCACGTTTACATTTTTTCCATCGAATTCAATTTTATCTAATTTTCCTTTGATGGGTACATTACCAACGGTAACGCCTTTAATGCTGTGCTCTATGACAACTACTTTATTAAACGATTGAATATGCGTGTCGTAATAATTGCTCAACACTTCAATGCCGTATTCCATTCTACGATTAAATTGTTCTTGCGAAAAGCTTTCGCGGTTTCTATGCATATACCATTCAAATGCATTGTTGAAATTTTCTTTTGATGGAAATTCTTTTGTTGGATGATCAACCATTTTTTTAAACAGCTGTTCCAATGCAAAATGCACAGCAGAACCAAATTCTGTGGATTCATTTTTAGCCGAAGGAATGCGAATGAAATTGTTATAATAAAAACTCAATGGACATTTTAAATAACCATTTAAAGCAGTAACGTTCATTACAAATTTATCCAGCAAAGGTGTAATGATATCATCTTCTAGTTTTGCAATTTCAGGCGCTTGCCCTTCATCAAAATTTAAAGCTGCAAAAATGGAAATGGTTTCTTCGTCGAGTGCTATTTTTTGTACAGGCAATTGAAACGTTTCCTGAATTTCAGCAATAAACATCGATGGTTCAATCTCTTTTCCATCATTTTTAAATTTGCTGTAAGAAATATACAAATGTTGTTCTGCTCTGGTTAGCGCCACATAAAACAATCTTCTCAACTCTTCATTGTCTTTGGCAATAGAAATAGATGAAAAAACATTTGGTGGAATTTTATATCCTTTGTTGCTTGCTTTTTTCTTCTCCCATAAATCGGCATTTGAGCCAACGATAAACACGTATTTAAATTCGAGTCCTTTTGAACCATGCGCTGTCATTAGGTTTACGCCCTTATCACTTCCACTAACTTGCACCAATGGAATGGGCAAACTTTCTTGTTCCATCAATTCAATCAAGGTAACGAGATCCTGTAAACGCATCAACGGTTTGCGATGGGTTTCTTCTTTTATAAAATCAAATAAAGCGGTAAGTACTTGTAATTGCCAATGCTTATCCTTGCTTTGCATGATGGTAGAAATAACACCAGCTTCGCGGATAATTTGTTCAAACAAAAACTGTAAAGTAACATTGGAAACCGATGAAATCAACGACTCCATAATTTTCGAAGCGTTTGCCAATTCATCAGAAATATTTTTATTAAATAAATCTGCTTGTGGCGATTTAATTTTATCCTGCATTAAAGCTCTAATAGAAGTTTTTCTATCTCCAAATCTTCTATCAGCAACTTCCATTGTGATTTTAGAAATTTCTATTGCTGGAATTTTAAACCAATCAAAATGTAAAATTTCAAACAGCATTTGATCGCCACTGTATGGAATAAAATGTTCGGCTGCTAAATATTTTAAAACAGAAATTATTTTTCTAGCGAGTGGCAATTCCAGAGCGTTCATGTGGCGTTTGCTGTACACGGGTACATTCAGCAAATTGAAATATTGTGAAATTATTTCACCGTATTTATTTTCTTTGTAAATAATACCAATTTTGCCTGGTTCAACTTTTTCTGCCAAAAGTTTTTGTACGTTTTTCACCACAGCAATCATTTCGTGGCGTTGGCTTTCATATTCTATGACAACGGGCAAATGATTGAGGTGTTTAATGTCATCATTAGATGATTGAAGAGACTTTGTAAGCCCTTCAATTTTATTAACCAGACGATCATTGTTTCTGTCAATCAATGCTTTTGACACATCTAATATGGGCTGTGTAGAACGGTAATTATTGGTAAGCACCACTTTTAAAATGTCGTCGTTATATTGAGTTGCAAACGTTAGCATATTTTCAACGTTCGCACCCTGAAATCTGAAAATACTTTGATCATCATCTCCCACAACAAACACATTTGGGTTGTCCCAGTAACTGATTAAAAGCTGTACAAGATTGTTTTGAGATCCACTGGTATCTTGATATTCATCTACAAGTATGTATTGAAAACGTTCTTGATAATTAGCCAATAAATGTGCATTGTTTTCAAACGCTTTTATCACCCAAATAATCATATCATCAAAATCGTAGCGGTTAGCATCCTTCATCATTTTTTGAAAACGATCGAATTCATTAACGGCAGCGCGAAGCTTTTCCATTTTTTCTACCGCCTCATAATATCCTGGTTTAAAATCCCCTTTACTGTATTTTCCTGCACGACTATTTTTGTACATTAAGTTTTCATCATTAGATAACTCTTGTAAGTAAGCATCAATATGTTGATTTAAAAATTCGGGTGTCCAACCTTCTTTTTTCATGTTGCTAAAAAGCCCTTGTAAATTGCTTACTTCATAATATACATCGCCACGATATCTTTTTAAAGGATGATTTTTTGGAAGGGTATCAATAAGTTCTTTAAACAATTGAATGCGCTCCAGTTCTGAAATGGGATCCAAACTGTTTTTTTCAAACAACGAAAGATTGTCTTGAATCACATCATTACAAAAAGCATGAAAAGTGTAAATATTTACTTTGTATGCATCTGGTCCAATAAATTGAAGCAATCTTTTACGCATGGCCACCACGCCTGCATCGGTATATGTCAAACAAAGAATGTTTTCGGGAAGCGTATCTGTTTCCAATAAAATTTTTCCGATTCTACTGGCAAGAATTTGTGTTTTACCGGTACCCGGACCAGCTATAACCATTACCGGGCCTTCAATGGTATCTACAGCCAAACGCTGATTTTCATTGAGTTTTTTGTATTCTGTATTAAATGTTTCTAGGAGTTTGGTACGGTTTGTAGACATATTATCTATTAAAAATTAGTTCAGGCAAAAGGGTTTTTAAACAATCTTAAATCTACTTAATAATATCAAAAGCAACAAAATGATTCTTCACATTTCTCTTCCTATTTTACTGCTTTTGCATTTTCTTTAAGATAATCCAAAACATTTTGTTTTTGCATGTAATCCAAGTCTGCTTTTCTTGCCATTCTGTTCATAATTGGGTTCCATTCTTTGAATGTATATTCGTTTGGTTTTTTTAAATCATGACAAGAACCACATTTTGATTCATAGATTTCTTTTCCATAATTACTGTTTAAAGTAACTGAGTTGTTATTATCTGTAGTTGGCGCTTTGGTTTCAACTGTTGTTTTTGTTGGCGTTGTTTTATGACTACAAGAGCTAAAAAACAAAACACTTATCGCTAATACTGAGGCGGAA
>CANFUJ010000147.1 GCA_947450165.1 Chitinophagaceae bacterium | reverse complement strand
TTAAATGAATTAATTAAGCCTGTTCCATAAGGTATTGTTATAGAATCGTTTTTGTTTTTGTTAAAAGTGAAAGGTTTGCGTTCATTTAGTAAATGAAGAATGCCGTCTTTTACAAATATTTGGCTATCGCCGTAATATTGATGTGGGAAAGATGGATGGTATCTGCCCCACGGTTGCCCAGCGGACCATTTTGTTTGATCAAAAAAATCGAAGGAATCTACAAATGTTCTTTTATAATTTTTGCAAGTTTTAGGTAATATTAGTACATCTGAATTTTTAGTTGCACTGTTGTATTTTCCGTTAGAAAACATATTTCTAAAATCAAAAGTATTTTTGCAGAATAATGAAATTTGGGCCCTAAAGTATCCTTTTTTTGTACTGTCAGTAGGGTTTTGAGCGCCTAAAAAAAATGGCAGTCCAAAAATAAAAATGATTAAAGAGGCTTTTATTTTTGAAGTTAGTTTGATATTGCTCATCTTAGTTTTTTCGGGTATCATTTTTAAGAATAATTTTTCAAATTTAGTAATTGTTCTTTTTACAATAATCAAATTGTTATATTTGAAAAATGCAACCCTCAAAAATACTTAAATTCTTTAAAAACAAATTCGTAATTGTTGCTTTTATTTTGGTAATTATTTTTCTGGTCTTTCTATTAAATAGCGACAATAATCGCAATATTAAAAGCAATAACCATTATTCTTATGATTCAGCCAGAATGTTTCTTAAAACGGAAATTGTTGGTGAATATGAAAATCCTGTGGGCAATACTTTGTTATATAAGTATTTTTTAAAAGATACCGCAATTGAATTCAAGGGTTTACTAAATAGTTACTTTGAAGTAGCCTCTAGGCAGAACAATAAACTGGCATTGGCATTCTGTAAAATTTTATTGAGCAAGATAAAAATTAATGAAATTGGTATCGATAGTTTTTATAAATGTGAGAAGGAAGCTTTTCATATTGGGAGTGATTTGAAGGATACAAATATTTTATTAAACAGTTTGGGTACGCTTTCAACTGCTTATTTAATGAATAACGAAATTGATAGTGGTCTGTATTTTAGTCGTCTAGGCTATGATATTTCCATGAAATCTAAAAAGAAACATTTTATTTATTTCTTCGCTATTAATTTGGGTTATGTGATGAACAGCAAAATGCTTCAAGGTTCAGCACAATTATATTTTGAACAGGCTTTGAAGGCCACGCCAACCGAAGAAAATAGGAATTTAATTTTGCTTAATAATTTATTCAGTATTATGATTACTGAAAATAATTTGAGTGATGCTGAATTATTCTGGAATAAGCACTTTATAAATGTAAAATTGGATTTAAATTCTTATGAAGGTCAACTTTTGTTCCTTAATAGGGCTTTATTATATCAAGGTGAAAAGAAGTGGAAGGAAAGTGAAAAATATGTTGATCAATTTAAAGATTTTAAACAATTTCCAAAGTTAAAAATAAATTTTCTGCGTTTGCAGTTGTCTCAAGCAGATCATCAAAATCAGGATTTTAGTAAATTATTGTATGATAATCGGCAATTAATAATGGATGAATTTCCTTTTTCATTCATTGAAATTGCAGATTATTTGGTAAAAGCAATCAAAAAGAATCCTGCTTTTTTAACATTAAATGATTTCTTAGATATGGAAAAGAAAGCGGGCGGCGAGTTAGAATTGCGAAAAGATTTTAACAATTACCCACTTTATTTTGTTAAAGCTGAGCTATATGAAAATTTAGGTGATTTTTATAATGCTTATTTGACATCCAAAATTGCAATGGATCTAAAAAATAAATTTTACGATCAAGAAATAGAATCCCGTCATGCCGATTTGGCTGAAAAAATGAGATTAAGCAACTTGTTAGATCAAATTGAATCAGGCAAAAAAGAATTAGAAAGTCAAAATACAGAAACGATAGTATTTAAAATAATTACAATTTTATTAATTGTATTGAGTATATTGATTTTATATGTGGTATACAGAGAGAGAAATCATGGTATTTTGCGTGAACAATTGTTAGTTAAAGAACTTGAAAATGAAAGGTTATATTCCGAAAATATTGCCAAAGAGAGTGAATTAAATAACCGAATTATTATGCTTTCTAAACTGATTATTACAAAGGTTAATTCTATTAATAAATTGCTTTCATCAGTAAATGAAGTTAATTATCATTCAGCAATTAAAGAAGTGAAATCGGAGTTTTTTAATATCCAAAATGCTGTTTCAGATGCCCAACCTCAATTGGCCGATAAATTACTTGAAGATTATTCAGATATTCAAATTGATTTTCCTGAAATCGCTAAATTAAGTATCACCGAAAAAAGGATTTTTGTATTGAGTGTGCATGGTTATCCTACTAAGGAAATAGCGGGTCTGTTGGGGTTAACTGGTCAATATGTAAATAATGCGCGAACAAGTATTCGAAAGAAAATGGGAATTGAGGATAATTGGAAGGAAGTTCTTTTAAATAAGAAAAATCCAAACCTGCGTACTTCCGAATAACTTGTATTAACTTTGAAGGGTGTCAGAATCACCATTTAATTCCGGGTTTGTAAGCATCATTGGTATGCCCAATGCTGGTAAAAGCACCCTTTATAATCATTTATTAGGCGAAGCCTTAGCAATTGTTAATCCTAAAGCACAAACTACACGTCACAGAATCATAGGCGTAAAAAATGGTGAAAATTATCAAATTGTATACAGTGATACCCCAGGTATTTTAACCAAAACAAGTTATGGAATGCATGAAAAAATGATGCATTTTGTGAATGAAAGTGTACGTGATAGTGATGTTTTGGTGTTGCTAATTGATATCCATGGTAAAGAGTTTTCTGAAGACATCAAAGAGAAATTCCACCAAGCCAAAGCTAAGAAAATCATTTGCATTAATAAAATTGATACTTCGAATCAAGAAGAATTAGAGTCTGCATTGGTTCAATTGAAAGAAGAATTTGAAGCCGATGTTTATTTAAGTATTTCTGCCCTTAATGGATTTGAAACAGATACCTTAGAACGTTATATTGTTTCATTTTTACCACAACATCCCCCATATTTTCCACCAGATCAGTTAACAGATAGGTCTGAAAGATTCTTTGTGAATGAAATTATTAGAAACAATATCTTAAAAATTTACAGCGAAGAAATTCCTTATGCTTGCGAAGTATCTACTTTGGCGTTTAAAGAAACTGAAAAAATTATTCGCATGAGTTGTGAAATTATAGTTGAACGGGAATCGCAAAAACCAATATTAATTGGTACTGGCGGACAAACAATAAAACGTTTGGGAATCAATGCGAGGAAAGATTTGGAAATATTTTTTGGTAAACAAGTGTACATAGAGCTTTTTGTAAAGGTGAGAGAAGATTGGAGAAACAATCAAAACATGCTAAAGCAATTTGGCTATGACTTTGAATAAGAAATCCATATTAGTATTCCTACTTTTACTTTTTGCTATTGTTGCAGTAAAGTCTTTTGAGGAACAAAAATCTCCTTCACTTAGAAAGTCTGTCAACTTCAAATTTGAAAAACCCTGCAATTTACCTGATACTACCTATTTTGTAAATTATAACAATCATCCTTTTCAAGTCAAAATCCTTTGTCCCTCGAAACAAATAAAAGGAGTTTTATTGCTGTTGCCTGGATGGAATTATCCCGATTTAGATTGGATTACAAAAACATCTGTTGCCAAAACAGCGCTGAATAATCAATTTGCATTGTTGTTGGTTGAAATGGGTAAAAGTGTTTACATGGATAGCTTTTATCCAGACATGCGCAAAGATTACAAAAATCACCCTACCCGAACATGGTTATTTGATTCGGTATTGTGCCCGCTAAATAAATTTGGATGGTTTACTAAGAATTCCAATTCATTTGCAATGGGATTGTCAACTGGTGCGCGTGGCGCGATAATTTTGGGATTAGAGCACCAAGAGTGCTTTAATGGAGTTGCTGGCCTCAGCGGCGATTATAATCCATTGTTAGATAAAAACGACGGTCTTATGGTGAATTGTTTGGGGAAATATGAAAATAATGCTTTCCGATGGTCTGGTACTAACAATATTTCACTCAGAGCCAATGAATTTCAAACCAATATTTTTTTGGCACATGGAACCAATGACCAAATTGTTCCATTTAATCAAAGCATAGATTTATTGGAGAAGTTACCTAAGATTGACTTATTATCATCAGCAGAACATCGAATTTATTCAAATGAAGGTGTGTTTGTAAGGAATTACACGTTGATTCATTCTAAATCTAAGAAAATCCGTTTTGTAAGTGTAAAAAATGCGAACCACGATTATCAATTTTGGAATAAAAGCGGACTAATGGCGTTAGATTTTTTTGGTGCGTTGATTAAATAAATATTGTTTTATTTCTGAACTAAATTTATTTGCACCTAATAAATTTAGGTGCCCCCAATCATGAAAATGATTTTTTGGGTATTGAAATTTTTTACTTTGGTGAATATTGATGAATGGAATTTTAAATGAGTTTGCAACGTTTTGAATAATTTGTAATCCTTTTTGCTTGTCAATATTGTGGTTCATATTAAACTCTGGAGTACTCAATAAAATGATTGTGATTTTATTGTCCTTCAATTGTTGAATGAATATTTTGAAATTGCTTATTTGTGTGTCGTTGAACTGTGTCTTGGTTCTGTGTTCCCATTCTTTATTTCCTGGAATATTGTATTGAACAAATCCTTTAAAATATCCGTTAAAGAATTGATCTGGAGAATGTTGTTTTTTGAGGTTTTGTGATGGATTCGCGAAGTTAAATAAGCTATTTTGAATGAGTTCAGATTGATGAATTTGAGAACAAAACAATGATTTTATTAAGTATTTGTTTTGAATTGATTCACCATCATGGTGCACTTCCCTCCACATCCATTTTTTATCAAACATAAACCAATCAACTTGGTAGAATAAGGTGTCTATTTTTGAGGGATTTAATATACCTAATTTCAACAGATTAAGGTAATAAGTAGGATTAGTACCTGTAAAACAGAAGTTGAAACTTTTGGAATCGAAATTTTTTGGGTTAATTCCAAAACATCCATGTGATGAACCAATGATAAGATTGGTTTTTAAAGGTTGTTTTTCTATGTCATTGAATTTTTGGCTATAAAAGCTATAGTATTCATCAAGCTTTAAGAAGTAGGTATTTAAGTAG
Organism: Chitinophagaceae bacterium; assembly: GCA_947450165.1. Lineage (GTDB taxonomy): Bacteria > Bacteroidota > Bacteroidia > Chitinophagales > Chitinophagaceae > Ferruginibacter. The sequence goes on along the minus strand of CANFUJ010000147.1, from coordinate 680 downwards.
GTTGCGAAACCATAAATGATAACCATACACATCAATGATCGCAGAATCAACTTTTGCATGGAATTAATGGGTTTTTTGTAATATATCGGATATTATCCTTGTAAATTTTGCATTCCCATGTATACAAGTGTGTTGTACGTCTGTGAAATCTGTTAATTCAAAGCCTGTATTTTTGAGGGTTGATAGTTTTAATCGTTCAGTTAAAGAAAACAAATCAAAAGCTGATTCAGCAACGTTGATGCAATTTTTGTGTGTGTATTCATGTAAGAGTGTTGGATCAATTTGGAATTCGGCACGTGAATCACCAGAAATAATAATGTCTGAATGTTCTATGTCGTTTTTATTTATTAACTGCAATGAATGATTGTTAGGAAGGAGATAAGGGTAAGTGAAAATTACAATCAAATAAATTGAATACAACAACACAATTGCAATGAGAGATTTTATAATAAATTTCTGAATCAAAATATAAGTTTCTGCAAATAACTTAAATAAAAAGAAAAAAGCCAATCTTTCGACTGGCTTTCTTTTCTTGTAGCGGGAATAGGACTCGAACCTATGACCTTCGGGTTATGAGCCCGACGAGCTACCACTGCTCCATCCCGCGATCTATGTTAATTTATTGTAGCCCGTAGGGGAATCGAACCCCTCTTTCCTCCGTGAAAGGGAGATGTCCTAAC
>CANFUJ010000146.1 GCA_947450165.1 Chitinophagaceae bacterium | reverse complement strand
TTTTACAAGTACTCTTAGGAGGACAATTATCTAACCGGGTGATGATAGATTTGATACTTCTTACAACAGGATTATGACTCTCCTAAATTATCAAAACTTGTAAAAAATGTATGTTTTGATAATTAATAACTGTTTCTAATGATAAAAAATCTCGTGAATTTAATGATATTGTTTAATCTAAATATCTCAATTTACCTTTTACTGCCTTCTATAATAAATTGGCGAAATCTATAATTTTGTAAACCAATAGTATTAAAATATGTAAACCAAATTACCTTTTTATTGTAAAACATAGTTATTTTTACAATAAAAATCAATGATTTACAAGGAACGTATTTCAGACAAGGAATTAAAACGTAAACTTAATGCTTCTGGTGGAGTGCTAATAAAAGGCGCCAAGGCCTGCGGTAAAACTGAGTCAGCAAAGCAATTAGCTAAAAGCGTTTTAAGTGTTGACAGAGATGAACAAGTAGAAGCGTTAATAAATACTGCTCCAAAAAGATTGTTACTTGGAGATAATCCTCGACTCATAGACGAATGGCAAGCCCAACCTAAACTTTGGGATTACATTCGTCACGAGATAGACGACCGCCAAGAAAATGCACAATTCATACTTACTGGATCAGCAAACCCTGAAGAGTCTGTAAAAATGCACTCCGGCGCAGGAAGATTTACCATTGTGGAAATGCGTACTATGTCCTGGCAAGAACTGGGTTTTTCAAGCGGAAAAATAAGTTTGGCAAAACTTTTCGAGGGCGAAAAAATTGAAGTTTACGATAACCCTACAGATCTAGAGTTTATCACAAACAAAATCATTATCGGTGGCTTCCCCACGCTCTTAAATAAAAATGCTGTTCAAGCCGCAGACCTTAATCGTGCTTATGTAGAATTGCTTGCCGAAGTAGACATGAGCAGAGTTTCTGATGTAAAACGTGATCCAGTAAAAGTCAGATGTTTATTGCGTTCTCTTGCTAGAAACACCTCAACATTGGTTGATATTTCTGCTTTGGAAAGTGACATTCGTGAGAAGGAAAATGTGGGCATCACCCGCCCAACTGTCTACGATTATCTTGATGCGCTTAACCGTTTGATGATTGTTGAAGACCAACCCGCCTGGAACACACATATTCGTTCTTCTTATGCTTTGCGTAAATCTCCAAAGCGGCATTTTACGGATGTTTCTTTGGCTGTTGCCGCATTGGGGGCTGATGAAAACTCACTTTTAAACGATTTGAAATTTACAGGATTTTTATTTGAATCATTGGTCACACATGAACTCCGTGTGTATGGTCAAGCCAATGACGCCAACGTATATCATTATCGCGATTCGAGTGGTTTAGAAGTTGACGCCATCGTTCAAAAATATAATGGTGATTGGTGTGCATTTGAAATTAAATTGGGCACTGGACAAGTTGATGAAGCAGCCGCAACACTCAATAAATTTGTTTCGATTTTAGATACAAAAAAAATAAAGCAGCCCAAATCACTCAACATTATAACAGGAACAGGAATTAGTTACACCCGACAAGATGGTATCAATGTAATTTCTTTGGCATCGCTAGGAATTTAAACCTCAAATTAATAACAAAGCCGACCAATTGGTCGGCTTATCTGTTGTATTATAAAACAACATAGTACTCGGGAACGGAATCGAACCGTCACTCGCATTACTGCGAACAGGATTTTAAGTCCTGCGTGTCTACCAGTTCCACCACCCGAGTGACACTTTTGAATTGCTTTTCAGCAAAACAAATTTTGAAAAAAAATCCCGACGCTGTCGGGACTTTTATTTTGAGCGGAAGACCGGGCTCGAACCGGCCACCCCGACCTTGGCAAGGTCGTGCTCTACCAAATGAGCTACTTCCGCAATTGTATTAAGAACTAATTTTTTAGGACTGCAAAAATAAGGGATGCAAACCTAAAAAAACAAAATTATTTTTTACTTGTATTTTGGATTATACAAAGTATTATCTGGAACATTCACTTCTGGCTTTCCTTTGTAGCCATGTGTATACAAACTATAACATCCACCCAAAATAAATGCTATGATTACAAAAACCTGACAGTAGAATAAAAATCTTGATGATGAAACCCAATTGTGGGTAAAATCTTTTTTATCGTTTTCTAAAATATCTTGTTGTTCGTGTTGCATAAAATAACTTTTTTATAAAAACAAAACACAAAAAATGAATTTCAAATTGTATTGTTTATGACACTTTCGTAGTAATATCACTCCGTTGTTATAAACAATTATTATTCTAATTGTTGTTTTTTATTCGTTTGCAAAAATAAGGGCAATGCACTAAATAAACTAATTACTTAAAATTATTTCTGAAAATATTTTTCGTTTTTTTATAAAATATTGCCAGATTATGCTCCCGTTGTAATATCCTTCCAATTTTGAAGTTGCTTTTTGGGGCTTCGGTGTTGTTCTTTTTACAAAAACCAACCAATACATAAAACTAAAATGCGCTTTTGCTATAGCCAAAAAATAAGCAGTATCTCCTTTGAACAGTTCTTTATATGCAGCAATGGCATCTAATAAAAATCGAATGGGAATAATATAGACTGCTTTCAACAAAGGCAAATTCTTCCACAACATGATGAGGTTGTTTCTAAAATTCAAATACACTTTTTTAGGATTTCCTTTTGGAAGTGTTCCCCCACCAACATGATAAACAACAGATTTGGGTTCTACATAAACCTTGTATCCAAACAATTGCATTCTCCAACATAAATCAATCTCCTCCTGATGGGCAAAAAAATACGCATCCAATCCTTTCATTTCATGATAAACAGATGAACGTACAAATAACGCAGCTCCTGTTGCCCAAAAACATGCCGTTGGATCATTGTATTGACCATTATCTTTTTCGCAATCATCAAACACACGCCCCCTACTAAAAGGATAGCCAAATCTATCAATCCAGCCCCCGCATGCTCCTGCATATTCAAACATTTCTTTATTCGCAAACGACAACAACTTTGGCTGACACGCGGCAATCATTTTGTCCGATTCCATCAAATCAATAACCGGACTTATCCAATTGGGCGTTACTTCTATATCACTGTTTAATAAAACATAATAATCGCTTTCCACTTGCTTTAATGCCGAATTGTATCCTTTTGCAAAACCCTCATTTGAAGGATTTTTGATGATGCGAATATTTGGATAATTTACGTGTAAAAAATCAATGGAATCATCTGTGGATGCATTGTCTGCAACAACAACCTGCAAATTTTCGTAACGCGATGCCATAACCGAAGGAAGAAACTGTTCCAAATATTTCTTTCCATTCCAATTTAAAATCACAACAGCAACGGAAGGCAAATTTGACATGATTGATTTTTTTTGATTTATTGGGTTTGTGATTTTATTCAGACGCAAACTTACATTTTTTAACCACCAAATCATTACTTTTACTTATGTTTTCTTCTATTTTAAATTGGCGTACTTCTTTGGCTACTGTTGCAATTTCAATTGTAATTGCAACCATTTTTTATTCGAATTACATTTCAAAAAAAATAGCTGATGATGAACGTAAAAAAGTACATGTTTGGGCGGAATCTTTAAAAACAAAAGGATTAACGACTGACCAATCTGCATTAAATCTAACCAATATCATCACAAACGAAAACACCGAAATTCCCATCATTGAAACGGATGAAAATGATCAACCTACTGGAAACTATCTAAATCTCGATTCAAATAAAATAAAAAAGGATACAGGTTATGTTCGTGAAAAATTAAAAGAATTCATGAAACTACACAAGAGCATTCGTGTGGTCATCAACGCAGAACCTTTGATTTTTAATAAATATTATTACGGCGATTCCAAGCTTTTACAAGAAGTACGCTACTATCCTTTGATTCAACTTTTTATTGTAGCCCTTTTTATTTTTATTACGCTAACGACCATTGCTACACGCAACAAATCAACGCAAAACCAAGTATGGGCAGGCATGGCAAAAGAAACCGCACATCAATTGGGAACGCCTATTTCCTCTTTAGAAGGATGGGTAGAAATGCTGAAAGACGATAAACAAAATGAGAAAATTGCTTTTGAAATGAGCAAGGATGTTGAAAGATTAAAATTAGTAAGCGACCGCTTCGGGAAAATTGGAAGCACCCCTCAATTAGAGCCCATTTTAATTTCTACACAAATTGAAAACATGGTGCTTTATATCAAAAGAAGGGCAAGTGATAAGGTAATATTCAAACTAAACAACCACCAAAATGATAAATTATTGGCTCAAATAAATGCCCCTTTATTTGATTGGGTTATTGAAAATTTATTAAAAAATGCATTGGATGCAATGGAAGGCGCAGGTACAATAAACATTGATATTCAAGATGAAATTCATCTAATAAAAATAGACATATCCGACACAGGAAAAGGCATCAGTAAAAAAAATCTACAGCACATTTTCAAGCCAGGATTTACCACAAAAAAAAGAGGTTGGGGTCTTGGTCTATCTCTATGCAAAAGAATTATTGAACAATACCACAAAGGTTCACTTTTTGTGAAATCAAGTGAATTGGGAAAAGGAACCACGTTCAGAATTATTTTGAAAAAACTTCAATAAGTTATTTCAGTTCATTTTTTTATTTTAAAATTGATTGATAAAATCTAACTTTGTTTTCCTCATAAAGCAAAAGCTTTATTCATGCGGCGATGGCGAAATTGGTAGACGCACTACCTTGAGGTGGTAGCGCCTGAAAGGGCTTGGGAGTTCGAATCTCCTTTGCCGCACAAAAAAAGTCAGAGTGAAAATGAAAGCGAGAGCGTTCATGAAGCTCTGACTTTTTTCTTCGCTCTAATTCTGTTTCTCATTCTGTTTTATAAAAAGCATTCAAATCTTCCGCACTCACGGAAGTTAATTGGACTTTGAAAAATACATTCGAACAATAATTGAAAATAATATTAATTTTTACTTTTCACTTTTTACTTTTAAATTACTTTCTTAAAAAATAACAAGATGAATAATGATATAAAATGTCCGAATTGCGGGGAAGTTTTTGATGTTGAAAACGTTATTGCTATTGAATTAGAAAAAAAATTCCAACAAGATTATCAAGATAAGTTAAATCAATCTTTACAAAAAGTTGATGAAGAAAAAAAGAAACTTGCTGATGATTTATTGCGCTTTGAAGAAACCAAGAAAAAAGAAAATGAAATTTTTGCAGAACGACTAAAAACAGAAAAAAACAGATTAGAAAAAGAGATTCAGCAACAATTGGAAAAATCCATTGCAACTGATTATGAAAACAAAATCATACAATTGGAAGCAAACAATGCTGGTGCTGAAATCAAACTAAAAGAAGCCAGAGAAAAAGAACTTATTTTTTTGCAAAAAGAAAGTGCACTTAAAGACAAAGAAGCCGAATTGGAAATCACCATTCAAAAAAAATTAGCTGAAGAACGCAATCAACTCGCAGATACCATTCGCCAACAAGAGCAATCTAAAACCGCGATGAAAGAAGATGAAATGTTGATGAAAATGGAAGAATTGAAAAAGCAATTAGAAGTTCAAAAAAAATTGGCGGATGAAATGAAGCGCAAGGCTGAACAAGGTTCTATGCAACTTCAAGGCGAAGTTCAAGAATTGGCACTTGAAGAACTATTGCGATCAAGTTTTCCTTTTGATTTGATTGCCGAAGTAGGAAAAGGCGTTAGAGGTGCAGATTGTATTCTTACCGTTAGAAATGGAATGGCAATGGAATGTGGTAAAATTATTTTTGAAAGCAAACGCACCGAAAATTTTACTGCCGATTGGATTGAAAAATTAAAGACGGATATGCTTTCTCAAAAAGCAGATATTGCCGTAATTGTTACCAAATCGATGCCAAAAGATATGGAGCAATTTGGCGAAAAAAATGGCGTTTACATTTGTAG
>CANFUJ010000145.1 GCA_947450165.1 Chitinophagaceae bacterium | reverse complement strand
TTCAAATACAAGTAGTTACCAATACGGTTATTACCTACCAAACCAAAGCCACCTCTAATTTTAAGGTCGTTGATAAAATCAACTTTGCTTAAGAATTTTTCTTCTTTTAATCTCCAAGCTACAGACGCTGCAGGGAAAATACCCCATCTTTGATCAGGAGCAAATTTTGATGCGCCATCTGCTCTAACATTTATTGATGCGATTATTTTTTTCTTATATGAATAATTTAATCTACTAAAGAAAGACAAACTGGTATATCTCGATTTAAGCGTTGGTTTTGGATAACCTGCAAATGCTTTTGCTGTATCGGTATGATTAAATGCATATTCTGGTGAAATATAATTTGGAAATAAACCAAACAAACTAGATTGATTTTGAGTACGTAAATCATAGGTTTCTTCTCCAAGCAAGAAATCAAAATCGTGCTTGTTCTTAAAATCTTTTAATGAATACGTCAAGACATTTGAGTTTGTAATGGTTTTTGTCAATTGAGTATCAAGACTTGCGATTGGTTTTCTAGAACCTTGAATTACCGAAAAGGAAGTAATAGAGTCGCTAAATTGAAGATCTGTATACTTTTTTTCTTCATAACCAAAAGTAGATTTAAATGTTAAATTCTTTTTGATGGTGTATGTAAAAGTACCCGTTAGATTTAAATTATTTGTGGTCTTCTTTCTATACTCTGAAGTATTGTTAAGTATTGGATTTATTAAACTTAATCCATTTCCAACTTGTTGTTCTGCCAATGGATCCTGCTCATCTATATCTTGACCTGCTGACAAATATGGTCTATATTTAACTGCACTTCTTAAACGGTTATATGCAGAACCTTTTGTGTCAGACACACCCGAACCATAAACATTTTGGTTGGTATAACGAACTACACCACCTAACTTAATTTTCTTATTTAATTTGTAATCAAATTTAAGGTTGGCCAAATTACGCACATATCTAGAATTCAATACTATGGCTTTTTCGCCGTTGTATGTATAGCCGAAACTGTATGTAATTTTCTTTGTACCACCCATGCCAGAAATGGAATGTGTATTTTGAATACCCGTATTGCCCATCAATTGCTTTTGCCAATTTATTGGTTTTGCATTTTTATAATTTTGCAACGTATCCCAAGTACTACCGAAATTTGATAAAAAATTAGAACTATCTGACGCACTACCTCTAGACCTTTCAGATTGATAAAGTACAAATTCATATGGATCTAAAACATCCAAAGTATTGGTCAATTGTTTAATGCCAACAAATCCATTATAGCTTAATTTTAATTTACCCACTTTACCTGATTTGGTAGAAATCACGATAACCCCATTAGCACCTCTAGCTCCATAAATTGCTGTTGCAGCGGCGTCTTTAAGTACATCAATAGATTGAATATCCTGTGGAGACAATGTATTCAAGCCATTTTCAACTTGCACTCCGTCGATGATATACAATGGAGAGTTATCATTGGTAATAGACATACCACCTCTAACTTTTACTTTAATATCTGCATCAGGTGAACCTTCAGAAGTTGTAGCAGTAACACCCGCCAATCTTCCGTTTAAAGCTTCAGCAGCTGAATTTACTGGTACGTCTTTTAAATCCTTGGCAGAAATAGAAGACACCGAACCAGAAGCTTCTTTCTTTTTAATTGTACCATATCCAACGTTTATCACCACTTCATCCAAATTAGATACTTCTTTGTATAGGGTTACATTTATCGGATTATCATTTTCAGAAACTACTTTAACCTTTTTAAAACCAATGGCAGAAAAAGTAAAATTCAATTTTCCAAGTGCATCTGTTTTAATAGAAAATTCACCATTTTTATCCGTTATGGTTGACTTTTTAAAGTTTCTTGAATCTACAGAAATTGAAACGGATTGAATCGGGCTTCCTAAAGAATCCACTACCTTACCGGAAATAATCCTGCTTTGTGCAAAAGAAATCACACTAAAAACAAGAAAAAATGAAAACAGAATGATTTTTCTCATGATGAAATAAACTTTGAATAAATTTTAAATAATAATCTTTCTAAATACAAACTCATTTTTATTTAATTATAATAAAAAATTAAAGAATGAATTGTTGAGCAATTTTAAGCAAAAATTATGCTTTTAATTAAGCAATGTAGTTTTTATTTTACGCAATCGATGTCATTTAAAGCATTCGTTTGAGATTAAACAATTATTCATACTTTTACTCAGTAAAACAACATTGATAATGAAGTTCGAATCTGCAACAATAAAAGACATTGCGTTAAAATTAAATCTTTCAAAATCAACTGTAAGTCGTGCATTAAGAGATAGCTATGAAATTAGTGAACAAACCAAAAAACTTGTTTTAGAATACGCAAAAAAAATAAATTACAGACCTAACCCAATAGCATTAAGTCTCAAAGAAAGAAGAAGTCACACCATAGGCATTGTCGTTCCAGAATTTTCAAATAATTTCTTTTCGCAAGCAATAAACGGGATGGAATCTATTGCATATAGCAGTGGCTATAATGTAATCATTACACAAAGTCATGAATCCTATGATAGAGAGGTAATTAACGTAGAGCATATGGCTTATCGTTCAGTAGATGGGTTATTAATTTCGGTATCCGTTGAAACAGAAAATTATGATCACCTTAAAAAACTTCATGAACGCGGATTACCTATTGTATTTTTTGACCGTATTGTTGAAGAAATTGATACGTATAAAGTTGTTTGTGATAATTTTAAAGGGGCTTATGATGCCACCACTCACCTTATAAAAAAAGGGTTCAAAAATATTGCGCATATTACCAGTGCTGAGCAAATGTTTATCACTCAAAAAAGATTGGAAGGATATCGCAAAGCACTTGAAGACAATAAAATTCCATTTCAACCTCAATTAATAAAGTATTGTGTTCATGGAGGAAAAATCACTTCGGAAGTAGAGGATGCAATCACCAGCTTATTTAAAAAGAAAATTAAACCGGATGCCATTTTATCAGCAGGGGATAGAATTACAACGGTGATGTTGCCTGTTATGAAAAAACTATTTAGTACAAATCATAAGGTGGCTTATATGGGTTTTAGTAATTCTGACCTTACTGATCTGTTCTGTCCAAGCTTATCTGTTATCAGACAACCCGCATTTGAAATTGGACAAGCTGCAATGGAGCAACTCATTAAAATAATAGAAAGTAAAAGGCCAATCAAAGAATTTAATACACAAATATTTGAAAGTAGTATCATCATAAAGGAATCTACGAATTAATACTTTTGAGTTTGGATTCATTCTAACTACACAAAAACTTGTCTTTGCTTTTTTAATTATTTATGATATTCAAATTAATGATTAACTTTTCATTAATAAAATCATCTACTTAGATATCAAATAGGGTATTTTACTAAATAGTAATAAAGAAAAAACCCGATGCAAAAAATGCAACGGACTTTTCTTATAGTTGGGTTTTTCTAGTTTTATTTTATCTCAATAACCTTATGTTTAGGAACAAGTGTTTTCATGATACTCCAAGCAATAAGATATGCTAGTGCACAAAATGCAAACATAATGGAGTAGCCTGTTTCGATATGGCCTAAAGCTTTGTAATGATCAAAAAGTGCACCTCCTACTTTAGTAACGATAACGCCTCCTATTCCACCAGCCATTCCACCAATCCCAACAACTGAAGCAGTTGCTGCTTTTGGAAACATATCAGATACTGTTGTGAATAAATTAGCAGACCATGCCTGATGTGCAGATGCACCAATGCCAATTAGCAATACTGGAAGCCAGTAACTATAAACGCCCAATGGTTGTGCTGCCAATACCAACACAGGAAAAAATGCGATAGTGAGCATTGCTTTTAATCTAGCATCATAAGGCATTAAACCTTTCTTCATATAATATACTGGAAACCAACCACCGCCTATACTTCCTATCATGGTCATACTATACAAAACAGATAGAGGCAATACGGTATCGGTAGATTGCATGTGGTATTGATCTTTCAAATAAGCAGGTAACCAAAATAAGAAAAACCACCAAACACCATCGGTCATAAATTTGCCAACAACAAACGCCCATGTTTGCTTGTATTTCAATAGTTCATTCCATTTCAATTTTTTATTGTCTGCATCAGAAATATTTTCCACTTCCTGATCTTGATTGATGTAATCGGCTTCTTCTTTGGATAATTTTTTATTGGTTGTTGGTTTTTCATAAATAAAAATCCAAAAGAACAACCACAATAAACCAATGGCTCCAATGATTAAAAATGCGGATTCCCAACCCCATTGTTTTGCAATCCAAGGCACAGTAAGTGGTGCTAAAATGGCCCCTACATTTGCACCAGAATTAAATATACCTGTTGCAAATGATCTTTCCTTTTTGGGAAAATATTCTGCTGTTGCTTTTATGGCAGCAGGGAAATTACCAGACTCTCCGAATCCTAAAACGGCTCTAGACAACATGAAACCCGCAATTGAAATAGGCACACCTGCTATTCCTACCCAACCTAATACATAAGAAAAATGTTTGCCAATTGGAATGGCATAAGCATGCATTACTGCACCCAAAGACCAGATTATAATCGCCCAAGAATATCCGCTTTTTGTTCCTAGTTTATCTACAATTCTTCCAGCGAATAACATTGAAATGGCATAAGTAAATTGAAACACAGATGCGATGTTTGCATAGTCACTGTTCGTCCAATGAAACTCTTCTTCCAAAATTGGCTTAAGCAAACTAAGTACTTGTCGATCGAGATAATTGACAGTTGTAGCAAAAAATAATAACGCACAAATTGTCCAGCGATAATTGCCGACAGATTTATTTTGAGACATGGTTTATTTTGTTTTTATCGTTTGAATTAATTGAAGCACATTTTTTGTGTCCGATTCCATAGTAACATAATCTTTAGCTTCCATGAGTTTTTTGCTGATTAATTTACTTCCCATTCCAACCGCACAAACGCCAGCTTTAAACCATCCTTCAATACTTTCTTTGGTTGTGTCTACACCACCAGTTGGCATAAATAATAACTTCGGAAAGATTTCTTTGATGCTGCTTAAAAACTCTGGACCAAGCATATTTCCTGGGAAAAGTTTGATAAAACCAACGCCGTTATTTTCGGCAGCGATAATTTCTGTTGGTGTCATGCAACCAGGCGCATAAAGCATTCCAACGCTATTTGCTTTATCAGCAACTTCTTTTACATAACCTGGACTAACTAAAAAATCAGCACCAGCTGCAATATAATCTTCTGCATTTTGAACATTTTTTATTGTTCCAACACCTAGAAGCATATCCTTCATTTCTTCATTTCTAACGGCTACCATTTTCTTGAAATTATTTAAAGCCGCTTCTCCTCTGTTGGTGTATTCTACTGCTTTAATTCCTGCTTTATAAATGGCTCTTAATATTTCTACACTTACCGTTTCATCAGCATTGAAATACAATGGAAGAATGCCTTGTTCGATAATTGCTTGTGTTGCTTTTTGTTTCATATTTATTTATAATTGTTTGATGTTTGTTGTTTGGGGTTTGGGGTTGCTTGTTATTGTAAGGGTTGGGAATTTTCAACCAGTCCAAGCAGACAACCTCTTAAACGTCTTAAACGTTTTGAACATCTTAAACCTCTTAACCCTATATCTTCACCTTCATCACCAACTTCTTAATCATGGCATCTCCTATCATTGGTGCGTGAACATCTTCTGGAAAAAAAATAGCAAATTGACCATCTTGTAATTGGAAAAACATGTCTGGATTATCGTTATAAAACTGTACATCTTTTTCTTCATTATAATCTCCATTAGGATTTTTACAATGATGACGTGGTTTCCAGCCGATTGTTTCATTTCCAGAAAGACAAAGTTGAATGTCAATATTTTTATTGTGACACTCGAATTTCTTCAAACTATCTTCTTTTGTTTTCCCGTTGGCATTGCTTAAAATAGCTAATAGTCCATCTTC
>CANFUJ010000144.1 GCA_947450165.1 Chitinophagaceae bacterium | reverse complement strand
AGAAGGCACAAATAAAAAACGCTCCGCTACCGTAGCACCATTATTTATAAAAAAGTTATTCGTCGGTGATGAGGCCACCAGAAAAAACAGAATTGAAAATGAAACAACCGGATTTTTCTTAAACCATAATATAGAAAATATAAAAATGAATCCATAAAACACCAAACCCAACCAAGGCAAAGCACTTGTCCAATCTACAATTGGAATATGATTTAAAGAATAATCCCAACACAAAGGCCAAGGCACAAATAACAGTTTTAAATAGTAGAAAAGAATTTCAAATTTAGTTGCGGTAATCTGCGCAAAACCAACAGCTCCATTTAATGCGTTATCCAAAATCCCAATGCCACGATGCGCACTTTCGGTTCCAACAATTACATTTCTTATAAATAAAAAAAGTCCAGTTATTACCATTAAAGGAATTGAGAAAACTATTGAATCCTTAATTTTTATTTTGCTGATCATGATTAAAGAAAGCGGTAAAATCACTAAAAAAGCAATCGCACTTTCTTTGGATAATAAAGCAAGGGTAAAAAAAACTGAACCATAAATCAATTGCTTTGCATTCAATTTCATTTGATTAAATGCGGGTATAAAATAAGTCCAACTTAAAAACCCAAACAAGGCAGCCAACAATTCATCTCTACTTTTTACACTCGCCACCACTTCAGTATGTATGGGATGTAAAGCAAACAACAACATAATCGCTGTTAATAAATACACATGCACTTCTGAAAATAATTTCAATAAAATGGAGAACAAAATTTGTATGACTAAAATATACAACAACACATTCAACAAGTGTGATTTAGAAGGATTGTTATCAAATACTTGTTTTTCAATCGCGAATGAAAGCAAAGTAATTGGACGGTAAGGTTGTAAACCCGTTGTACCATCAAACTTTTCCATGCTACCATGATTAAACAGCTCTCCTACACCTTCAATGCCTTTTTGAACAGAACTGTGTTTTTGATAAAAAATATCATCATCAAGCGTGTATTCAAAATTCACCGTTTGTCCGTAAACAAAAAAAATCAAAATGGTTAATGCAATACGAATAAAGATGGTATTGGGTTTGCCAGATTCTGTAACAGCAATTTTCTCTGGAGATTTTTGCGAATTCGAGTTGGTCGTTTTTTTCATTTTAAACTATAGCATTTTACTAAAAAAGAAATTTCACGAATTAATAATTCCCCAAAATGTTATTTTATAATTTCACCAATCACATTACCCAAACAACCATTTGGCATTTGAATATTTAATAACGCAGAAATGGTTGGCGCAATATCCGTCATGTGCACTTCACGGTGTGTTTTTCCTGGATTAATATTCCAACCCATAAAAAGTAATGGAATATGCGCATCATAAGGATTCCAAACACCATGCGTTGTTCCTGTTTTTCCACCGTCGAAAAATCCTGGCTTGGGTACAATTTGAATATCGCCACTTCTACTGGAAAAATAACTATTCATCGCACGTGTTTTGATTACTTCGGGCAACAGTGACATGGATAATAATTTAATGTCGTAAGCCTGACTAACAAATGCTTTAGCAGACAAAATATCTACTAACGTTTTGCTAATTAAAAAACTATTTCCATCCCAACCATTCGATATTTCTTTTTGTAAATACAATTGTGCATTTTCCATTTTCACAACGGCATTTGCAACACCAAATTTTAACTGAATAGAATCATTCAATTCTTTGATTAATTCTTTATTGCTGTAATTCCCACCAGGCATTTTATTGGCATTTAAAAACGTTGGATTGTGCGCTACCCCATGATCGGCAGATAAGAAAAACAAATAATTATTTTTTCCATAAACAGCATCCAAATAATCTAAAAACTCAGCAATATCCTTGTCTAATCTGATATATGCATCTTCTATTTCAATTGAATTTGGGCCAAATGTATGTCCGATATAATCGTTAGAAGACAAGCTAACGGCTAAAAAATCCGTCACTTCTCCTTTCCCCAATTTTTCGTTTTCAATAGTAGATTTGGCAAAGTTTAAAGTAAATGTATTTCCAAATGGAGTGTATTTAAATGCCGAATATTTTTTTTCTGAAATCGTGCTTAGTTGATGTGGGAAAACATTTGTTTTTTCGCCTGGGATAGTGCCTTCATAATCTACATTATCTTTTGTGCTTTCTGTGTATTGATTTATGGGCAAAATGGTTTCCCAATTGGTCGACATGAAACTATCTGGTTGTTGTTTTGCATTAAACTGATTCACCCATTCTGGCAAATCATTCATGTAATAAGTACTCGAAATCCATTTACCCACTTTATCATCAAACCAATAAGCTGCATTTGCATTATGTCCCGCTGGTAAAATGGCACCTCTGTCTTTTAAGGAAATCCCAATTGACTTTGATGCAAAATTATTGCTCAATCTTAATTCATCAGCAATGGTTGAAGCAAACATATTTCTAGGGCTCATCTTTCCTTCTTCATTATTGCTACCAACGCCCGAAACGGTAGAGTCATCCGTACAATAAACTGATTTACCCGAATTTTTATCATACCAATTGTTGCCTACAATACCATGAATAGAAGGTAAACTCCCCGTATAAATTCCGGTATGTCCAACAGCGGTATAGGTTGGAAGATGAGTAATCAATGTGTTTTCACAAGAAAAACCTTGATTGAGTAAACGCTTAAAACCCTTACTACCATAATGATTTTCGAATTTATATAAATAATCCCAACGCATTTGATCAATAACCAATCCTATGACCAATTTAGGATGCGTTGAAATAACGGTTGAATTAGAATTAGATGGAATAACCTTTTTATCTGAATCATTAGTTTTTTTCACCGCTGTTTTTGTTTGGGCAAAAATTGAAACACTCAACAAAATCAAGACGATGAAATTGGTTACTTTTTTATGCATAATTTGATATTTCGACAAAGATAATAGAACAAAAGTTCTGTACAATATCAATACATGCGCAAGACCAATGTTTACAATTATAAAATCAATGCCTTATTTTTGCCAAAAATTACTAACAAACAACGAAAATTTTACTGCAATGGATGTATTTGAAAAACTGGTAAAGGATGGCGGGCCAATAGGTCAGCATATGGATAGAGCACATGGCTATTTTGCATTTCCAAAATTAGATGGAGAATTAGGGCCACATATGCAATTCAGGGGGAAAGACATGATTGTTTGGAGTTTAAACAATTATTTGGGTTTAGTAAATCATCCAGAAGTAAGAAAAGTTGATGCAGAAGCCGCTGCAAAATACGGTATGGGCAACCCAATGGGTGCACGTATGATGAGTGGGAACACAGTAAAACACGAGGAACTTGAAAACGTAATCAGCAAATTTGTTAGTCGTGAAGATACAATGCTCCTAAACTTTGGATACCAAGGAATCATGAGTTGTATTGACGCTTTGGTTAACAGAAGAGATGTAATTGTGTACGATGCTGAATCACATGCTTGTATCGTTGATGGTGTTCGTTTACACATGGGACATCGTTATGCATTTAAACACAATGATATAGAAGATTGCGAAAAGCAATTGCAACGTGCAAAAGAATTGGCAGCAAAAAACGGTGGTGGCATTTTAGTTATTACAGAAGGCGTGTTTGGCATGGATGGCGAGCAAGGAATACTTAAAGAAATCGTTGCCCTAAAAGAAAAATATGAATTCAGAATATTGATAGATGACGCTCATGGATTTGGTTATATGGGACCAACAGGTGCAGGTGCTGATCAGGCGCAAGGTTGTCAGGATGGAATTGATTTATACTTCAGCACATTCGTAAAAAGCATGGGAAGTATTGGTGCATTCATCAGCGGACCAAAAGCAGTTATCAAATATTTACGATACAATACACGTTCTCAAATATTTGCAAAAAGCTTACCGTTATTGATTGTAGAAGGCATGCTTAAGCGTATGGAAATGACCATCAACATGCCAGAATTAAGAGAAAAACTTTGGGCAAATGTGGCTCGTTTACAAGCAGGATTAAAGGAAAGTGGTTTTGATATTGGAAATACCAACTCTCCAGTAACGCCAATTTACATGAAGGGCGACGTTCCTGAAGCTACCCAAATGGTGATGGACCTTAGAGAAAATTATCACATCTTCTGTAGCATTGTAGTATATCCTGTAATTCCAAAAGGCGATATCATTTACCGACTTATTCCAACAGCTGCACACAGTTTTGAAGACATCGATACCACATTAAAAGCATTTAGAGAAACAAAGAAAAAATTAGACGAAGGACTATATAAAGCCGCAGAAATTCCAAACATGGCGGAGGTGATGTAAGGAGGAGGTTTAACGGTTTAACGGTTCAATGGTTTAAACTGTTCAAAACGTTCAATAAGTTCAATGGGTTCAAAAGGTTGGGAATTTAGAAAAGTTTGAAATGCATTTCCTTATTTCTTATTTTTAGTTTCTTATTCCTTATTTCATACCGTCCTTGCTACTTTGCGAGCTTTGCATGAAACAATAAAGGTTTAAAACGCTTTGCTGGTTTAATAGTTTAAGGATTTAAGGTTGGAAGTATTTTCCATTTATTAGCATATTTGTTTTATAAAAAACTTCGTGCCTTTGTGTCTTTGTGACTTCGTGTCAAAAAAACTTCGTGCCTTTGTGTCTTTGTGACTTCATGTCAAAAAAAACTTCGTGCCTTCGTGTCTTTGTAACTTCGTGTCAAAAAAAACTTCGTGCCTTTGTGTCTTCGTGCCTTTGTGTCAAAAAAAATGCTGCAAGCATTTCACCTTCGTGGCCTTAAACCTGCTTCTCAAACCTTATCTTCAAAAAATACACCAACACCCCACTTCCTGCAACAATAAAAAACATCGAGATAACCGCTAGTCCAGTAGCATAAAAAATAAACAGCCACATTAAAATAGCAAGGATTACAGGCAAAGGATATATAGGCATTTTAAAAGGAAAACTAGATGCATCATTTCGTTTGCGAAGCAGCATCAATCCGATGGCTTGTCCGATAAATTGCACGATGATGCGCATGGCTAAAATCCCACTGATTACCTCCCCCATCCTAAACAACAAACTAAATACAAAAGCAATGCTTGAAAGCACCAATAACGAAATGTATGGGAAGTTTTTTTGAGGATGAAGTTTGGCAAAAATCTTAAAGAAAGCACCCTCCGTAGCAGCCGCATAAGGCACCCTTGAATAACCCAATAAAACCGCGAAAAGCGATGCTAATGCAACCCACAAAATCATTATGGTTACTACATTTGCTGCGGTATGTCCATAAAGTCGCTCAATAAAAACACTCACTACAAAATGATTGACATCTGCCACTTGCCAAGCTTTTATTTCTTGCCAAGAGATTACACTTGTAATGCTTAAATTCATCAATAAATAAAGAACTGCAATTCCCAGCACAGAAATAAACATACTTCTTGGAATATTCTTTTGGGGATTTTTAATTTCACCACCTAAATGACAAACATTGTAATAACCCAAATAGCTATAAATAGTTTTAACGCAAGCTTGTCCAAATGCAAATGACACCAATGTATTAAAACTAAAATCCGATGAAATATGGGCAATTTGTTGAAACAAATTTCCATGTGAAATACCCCCAAAAATCACCCATCCTAAAGTAGCAATTACGCCAACCCAAAGCAGCACCCCAATTTTGCCGATGTTTTCAATTTTTCTATACAGCAAAATGGTAATTAAAATAATCACAGCACCAGAAATGCATTTTTGTTGCCAGACCAATAAATTGGGCAATAGAAAAAGCAGATAGGAAGTAAAACCAATAGCGGCAGAAGCAGCTACCAACGGAGCTTGGATGATGGTTTGCCAAACGTATAAAAAGCTCATCAAATTACCGCCTTTCTTTTTCCCATAAGCTTCGCTCAAAAAATTAAAACTACCACCAGCCAAAGGATAAGCGGCGCCCAATTCACTCCAAATCATGGCATCAATCAAACTCAAAATTGCACCCGCAATCCAAGCATATAAATACATTCCTCCCAAATATCCAATTACAATCGGTAGGGTTACAAATGGACCAATACCCACCATATCAATCATATTCAGCACCGTCGATTGAAATAAACCCAACTTTCTTTGTAACATTTTCTTT
>CANFUJ010000143.1 GCA_947450165.1 Chitinophagaceae bacterium | reverse complement strand
TAATGTGCAATAGCTAAAATCTTTTACGATGTTACACATTACCACCATTCAATCTGATTTATTTTGGGAAGATAAAACGGCCAATTTAGACATGTTTGAAGAAAAAATTAAAGGCATTTCCACAAAAAAAGAAATCATCATACTCCCGGAAATGTTTAGTACAGGATTTTCGATGAACGCTGAATTGTTGGCAGAAAAAATGGACGGCAATACCATCCAATGGATGAAACGCATTTCTAGGGAAAACAAAATCATTTTAACCGGTAGCATCATCATCGAAGAAGACAATAAATTTTATAATCGGCTGATATGGATGCTGCCCAATGAAACGTTTGGCTATTATGATAAACGACATTTGTTTGGATATGCCGGAGAGGATAAATATTTTTCGGCAGGCAATAATCGATTGATTACTTCTGTTAATGGCTGGAAAATAAATTTGCAAATTTGTTATGATTTAAGATTTCCGGTTTGGGCGCGTCAGCAAAATGCTAGCGAATACGATGTACTAATTTACGTTGCCAATTGGCCAGAACGCAGAAGCCATGCTTGGAAATCATTACTTACCGCAAGGGCAATCGAAAATCAATGTTATGTAATTGGCGTTAACCGCATTGGCATTGATGGCAAAGGAAATCCACATTCGGGGGATTCCATGATTATTGATCCGCTTGGCATGCCGCTATATCATAAACATAATGAAGCAGATGTTTTTTCAATAGCATTGGATAAAGAAAGTTTGAATGACATCCGTGCAACTTTGCCATTTCTAAAAGACAAAGACGATTTTATTTTTCAAGACTTTGCATAATAAATGTTTGTGCCACCTTCATTTTTTTATCGTAGCCTTTTATTAAAGCTTCATAAGAAGTAGGTACGTAAATATCGGGCGGAATACCCAAACCTTTATTGCTGGTTTTATGATTGTATTGTACCAATTTAAACAAAGGCATGCGCAGTCTAAGTTTGGTATTGGGTAAAACCAAATCTTGTATTAAAACACCACCATTTCCATACCAACCGCCGCCTGTTTCTTCGCCAAGTAACTTAATTCCAGATTGACCTTTTACAGCATTGGCAAATAAAGTAGATGCGGAAAATGTTGGTCCACTTATCAACACATACACCTTACCGTTATAATGATTTTTAATTTTAGGAACGAGCAATTGGCTTTCAAATTGATTTTCTTTAAAATGTCCATTTTGTTTTCTATTGGTCATAAATCGCAAACCCCAACTTGTTATGGTTCCCATTTTAAAATGATGGGTAAAGGGTTTTAAACTTTTCACTTTTGAATAAATAGAATCTGCTACAAGAACAGGCGTTCTCGAAATATATTTTATCAGCAAATTTGAATTAAAAATATAACCACCTCCGTTATTGCGTAAATCAATGATGAGGTTATCGATATTTTTTCGTTTCAATGTTCTAAAGGATTTTCTAAAAAAGAAGTTTAATCCACCATTAGAAAAACTGTTCAATTGCATTACTGCAAATTTTCCTGAACTGTCTATTTTTAATGACCGATATTTTTCATTTCTTTTTATTTTAATAGAATCCTTTTCTATCTTTTGCTTTGGTTTGTTTACTATTGTTGAATCAGATTTTGGTTCAAACAATTTTAACGTCGTTGATTTTTTTGTTCCTAATGAATCTAGGTATTCTACGGTATATGTTTTACTTAACCCAAAAATATTTCGATGTAAAGCTGGAAAATTATTACTGATGCGGATATAATTTACATTATGCGCATAACCATCTTCGGGCAGGTAGAACAACATTTTGTTGATGATTTTATTTGCCGGAATTTTATTTATGGATTTTATTATCGTGCCTCTTTTAAAAATACGATCTGTTGAATCAAGATTGGCAACTACCGCCATTGTATCATTCCAACATTTTAAGTACAAAGGAAAAGAAGCGAAGACTTTATTTTTTGCCCATTTTTCGTAGCCCTCACTTAAACGTATGCTTGTATGTCCGCAGTGAATTTGATGAATAATTGGCGCCATAATTTTCCAATTAAATTCCTGTTCTGTCATGCTGTCTTTTAGATATTTATACCCAGCATTAAAATACATATCCATGCTATCTTTTGGCAAATACCAATATAGGGTTGGATGTATTTTTTCCAATACATTCCTAGCCAATGTAAAATCTTGTTGCAGTTGAGGTACTGCAAATTTTTGTTGTGGATTAAAATTTTTATAGGTTGATGTACAACTGCAGGTATAAATAAGGATAAGGCAAATGGTAAAAAAACGAAATCGCATTATGCAAGATAAAAAAAATGATGGAGGTTTGGTGTTTGGAGCCCCCTTCCCCAACCCTTCCCCCAAAAGGTGAAGGGAGCTTGAGCATTATAAACTTTAAAAAATACTACAGGTTCAAGAAGCCAAAAACGAACAAAGCTTTCAACCTATTGTAAGGGTTGAAAATCTTCAACCCCTTCTTGAACCCATTGAACCTTTTGAACCTTTCTTTAGAGCCAAAAACGGAAAATACTTCCAACCATTAAACCAGCAAAGCGAATTAAACCCTTTAACATCAAGTTTAAATATTTTTAAAAATTTAATTTATATTCGTTGTAAAAGGCTTAAAATTATTTATTATTATTATGAAAAGGTTATTTGTTTTAACTATAATTTTTTGTTTATTCCTAAGCAAAACTAATGCACAATCCAAACAACCTTTTTTCGAGTGTTGTTGTGGAAAAAGAATTAATATCAAATCGAATTTTTACCATTTTGAAGAAGAAACAAGTAATCGAAGGAATATCTACATTGCTACAACAAAACTAGAAAATATAGTTCCTCAAGGAGAATTCTTTTATAGAATAGATGGAAGATTATTTCAAAAAGGAGAAACTTGCAATCGTACAATGAAAGAAAAAATGTTTTGCCAAAGAGCTTGTGCGATGAATTACTACAATACATATTACAAAGAAGATTATAAATTAGTTGATGATCCAACTGGCAAATTTGATGATTTTTTAAAAACACTTTCTTTTGTATTTGATGCATTAAAAGAAGACAAACCAACTAAACAAGCAAGTTCTGAGAAAAATCCAAACTCAAATTCGAAAAAAAAAGAATCCAATTTAGTCCCTGTTGTTAAAGATAATCGAGGATTTCCTGATTGTGTTGATAACTACTCAGGTAGGATTTATAACTCAAATGGCGAAGCAATAATTGATGTACAAGGAGAAACTTGGATTTTAACCAAAGACGGTAAATATATTAATAGAAATGGCGGTAAAGGAACATGGAAGTGTGACGGTTATTCCGTTAGTGGAGCACCTCAAATAAATTTTCAAAGTGAATCTTCAAATAATCCTGGATTTCCTGATTGTGTTGATAACTACTCAGGTAGAGTATACAATGCCAGTGGAGAGGCCATTATTAAAATTGAAGGTGATACATGGGTTTTAAATAAAGATGGTCATTACATTAACACTAAAGGTAGGGGAACATGGGCTTGTGATGGTTATACTGAAGATAAAAGACCTCTTATAAAATTTGAAGTTGAAAATTCAGCTGACAATAAAATTAGTGGTAATGTCTCAGCAATAAATCAGTTTCCACCCTGTGTTACAGGATTAAAAAAATATCAAGACCCAACATTAGGGGATTATTACTACGGTAGTGCAACTGATGATTCAGGAAATAATTTCACAACACTATACTTCGCAACAAAAAAAACGTCTTCAGATGGTACAACTGGAAACACTGTATTTGTTAAAGCACCAAGTAATGAGAAACCATGGTCTGGAGTTTATTGGTGTAGTGGTGATGATATAGTCATTAATAGTTGGGATGGCAATATAAAGTTAAAGGCTCAAATAAGGGTTAGTGATGAATATACTCAGGCCGATAAAACCTCAATCGAAAATTACAACACAGGTGGATTAGAATTGTTTATAGGTGATGGTAATACACTTAATAGAAGAGATGTTAGTTCTGCTGTCAATACATTGGTTCAATATATTAGTCAATACACAAGAAGTAATTATTATGGTTGGTTCTTAGAAATGTTAGGTAGCATCAAATCTTTTTTACAATCGCAAAATTTACCAAGAGAGGTTGAATATATAAATAACGAGATAATGAAATTTAAATCTGCAATTGATGCCGTTAAAACAAATGATGTTGCAAATAAACAAGGATTAAATTGGGATGTTTTAAGTGACCCTTTACCTCAAGAACAAAAAACCGTCTATTCACCAACACAAAACTTAAAAGAAATTTTTCCATTTACAAATGCAAAAGAACCTCTTTTTCTTTATAAGTTAAAATCGCAAAAATCAAGTAGAGTTCAGAGAGAACAAGCAGATGCTATGTTAACTGATTTTATGGCAGGAAAAGCGCTAGATGAAACATATTGTGAATGTGAATTAAAATTACTTATACAATATGCTAACCAACCAGGTTTAATAAAAGGAATGGCTCAAAAAGTTTCTGATACATATTTTGACCCTGAACAAATTAAACCAATGAAACAAGTTATAAAATTATGTAGCAGGGCGAATTTATTAAATTCTAAAAAGTACGGTAAAGCATTAAATTGGTTACAAGGTGCTGAGGATAAATATAAAGTTGATTTCGGTGCTAAGTGCTCAGAAGAACAACCACCTAACCCTATAAAATGTGAGTAAAAGACTAAAAAAACTTTTGTTGAAATATCGGCTCTGACATGCTTCAAATTTTGAAATAAATGTTATTTATTTATCCTTCTATTTTTAGAATGGTTATAAGGTTCCATAATCATTAATAAAATAATACGCCGATTAATATTCAATGAGTTGAGTTGATTTGAACTACTTAGCTCATTAAAAAATAAGCTTCAAAGGGATTTTTTAATTGATACTAGAATTTGATTTTTTTGACCTAGATAATATTTTCTTTCTTACAATGTATTGTATTGAAATATTCGGGATTTTAATGAATTTCTACATTAAGAAAAATGCATCAACCCATTAAGCTAGCAAAGCGATTTAAACCTTTAGTAAGCGAGAAGCAGAATGAGAATGAAGAAGAAAGTATGGACTCAATACTCGCTCTCGTTCTCTTTTTCGCTCCTACTTCTTCACCCCCCTCCCCACATACCCCGGATTTAAAATAAAATTGTCTAATACCGTTTTAATTTGCTCATCTTTTTTTTGAATGCTACCTATCAACGCATAAATCCATTCGGGTTCCATTACAAATTTTTTCTCTTGCTCAGCATCCGTATATTTTTTTCCAACCATCTCCTGAGGATCAGAAAATAGTTGCTCTACTTCAATGTCTAATACAATCGCAATGTCTTCCAACTGACTTAATGTAATATCCGTTAAATCATTTTCGAGGTTACTAACCGCAGCTTCCGACATGCGTAAGCCATGCGCCAAATCCTTTTGTTTCATTTCTTTTATGCTTCTCCATTTTCTAATGTTAGCACCAACTTTAATTCTTTCATATCCTCCGGCATTGTTTTTCTTTTTCATACGTATTCGTTTTTTGATTGAATAATTTTTGTAAAAATAAAAACACAACAAATTTATTTTAAGTGATTATAATCCATTTATGAAGAGAAAATAACGTTCAATTTTAGTGGATTTTCACAATAAATAAATGCTTAATAAATATAGCTTCAAACTGAATTTAATTCAGTGAAATAATTTTCCATTCTGAAATTCAAGGTTCAATTTTACTGCATCAACGGCCATTGAGCGGGTAAGCCGAAAACCGGATTCAGAGTAGGCAATAAAATTTTAAACATGAAAAAACTACTATTTTTTTTAATGATTCTTTGTGTGCATAATTTGAACGCACAAACTCAAAAAACCAGAGAAGGTATAGATCAAAACCCGCCTAATTGTCCACCTGGAACTTGCCCTACGTTTTATGTCAACTTAGAAATTTTTAATTTTCACAAACCAAAAACGGATTGTAATAATGGATTTGG
The DNA here is from genome assembly GCA_947450165.1 of Chitinophagaceae bacterium. Taxonomy (GTDB): domain Bacteria; phylum Bacteroidota; class Bacteroidia; order Chitinophagales; family Chitinophagaceae; genus Ferruginibacter. Next base: position 171 of record CANFUJ010000143.1, on the reverse strand, counting down.
TTTATGTATTCGCTTAACTTCTGGCGTAACCTGCGAAAGGTGTTTGGGCAAGTCTAGTCTCGAAAATGGGAAGCTTTCTGTGTTTGGTAAATTAAATGAACAAACGGTGGAGTTACATTTCCCTCAAGAAATTCAAAACGAAAAAGGATTTGAAGATGCTGATTTTAAAAC
>CANFUJ010000142.1 GCA_947450165.1 Chitinophagaceae bacterium | reverse complement strand
TTTTCGTGAACTGGCTGGGACTCGAACCCAGGACCCATACATTAAAAGTGTATTGCTCTACCAACTGAGCTACCAATTCATTACCTTTTTTAAAGGAGTGCAAAAATAGGGTAATTCATTTATCATTTCAACGTTTTTTAATTTTTTTTTTTATTTTTTTTAAAATCAATTTAGAAGGTGTCTTTTTCATAAAAATTTTCTCTTGAAAAAATTCGATTAAAACCAACAATTTTAAACGCTTTGATTATTAAAACATTTCTAAATCGTACTTTGCAACAAACACTAATACAACAGTCAGATATCTCATATGATTTTTCCTTTCGATCAATCATTTCGTGAATTATTCATAAAAAATATTGGTGTTGTAAAAAAAACAATTTTCTATTTTCATGAACAATCTTTTTTTCAATAACAAAGTCGTTGTGGTTACAGGCGGCACCGATGGAATTGGCAGAGCCCTGATCGAAATTCTAATTTCTAAAAATGCAAAAATTGCAACCTGTGGAAGAAACCAATCCAAACTCGACGATTTAAATAAACAACACCCAAATGCAAATTTATTATGCTGTAAAGCTGATGTGAGCATTTTTAGTGATTGCGAAAACTTCATCAAAACAACTTTGACGCATTTTGGGAAAATTGACATCTTAATCAATAATGCAGGGATTTCTATGCGTTCCGAATTGGTTGATTGTGATGTAGATGTAATTAAAAAAGTAATGGACATCAATTTTATGGGTACCGTTTATTGCACTAAGCTAGCACTGACATCCATTATTGAAAACCAAGGTTCAATTGTGGGCATCTCATCAATCGCAGGCTATCGCGGACTTCCAGGCAGAAGCGGTTATTCTGCCAGTAAATTTGCGCTAAATGGATGGCTCGAATCCATTAGAACAGAACTTATGGATAAACATGTAAACGTACTTTGGGTTTGTCCGGGTTTTACACAAAGCAATATTAGAAACGTCGCACTAAATGAAAAAGCTGAAGCACAAGGAGAAAGTCCACTTGACGAATCTTCACTGATGACAGCTTCTGAATGTGCCAACCATATATTAACTGCCATAGAAAAAAAGAAAAGAACCGTTATTCTTTCTTTCCAAGGAAAGCAAACCATTTTTATAAACAAACTTTTTCCAAAATGGGCGGATACATTAATTCGAAATTTTTTCTATAAAAAAGGAAAGCTGGTTAAATAAGCTTTGCAATTGGTGAAGTAAAAAGTAAATGTGAAAATAAAAAGTAAAAAATCTATTCGCGATTTTGACTTTTTAATTTTAAATTTTGAATTACTCACTGAAAGATGAAATTTTCAAAACTAAAAATGATTATAAATTCATATTTTTATCGTTTAATTTAGCAAATGCCCATTCTTACTTTAATAACTGATATTGGTGAAAAAGATTTTTTAACCGGCGCTATAAAAGGGCAAATGCTTCGGTATCAGCAGGATTTGAATATTGTTGATATTACACATACTATTCCACCATTTAACTATCCACAAGCCGCTTACATTTGCAGAAATACCATTAATAATTTTCCACCAGGAACTTTCCATTTAATATTGGTTAACATATTTGATGAGAAGTCAAATCTATTTATCCTGGTAGAACATAAAGGTCATTTTATTGGTTGTGCAGACAATGGCTTGATTACAATGATACTTGAAGAAGAACCTCAAAAAAAAGTAGCATTAGAATTAGATCATTTAATGCAAAAAAGCACGCTCTCTTTTACAAACCTTTTTGCCAAAGCTTTGTTTGAATTAACGAATGGTAAAACTATAGAAGAGATTGGCAACACAGGAATAGAAATTAAATCCAAACATCCATTAAAACCATCTACTGGCGATGATTGGATAGAAGGCCAAATTATTTTCATTGATAACTTTGAAAATGTAATCATTAACATCAGCAAAATAGATTTTGAAACAAATCGGAAAGGAAGAAATTTTTCTATCGTTTTTAAGCGAGATGAAATCATTGAGAAAATAAGCACTACATATTCTGATGTAAATGAAGGCGAGAAACTGGCTTTTTTTAATTCTGCTGGTTATCTTGAAATAGCCGTTAATAAAGGAAATGCAGCTGGCTTATTTGGATTACAAGGTTATGGCGAAAACCAATATCTAAGCAATCGACTTTTTTACCAAACCGTAAAAGTTTTCTTTCATTAATTCAACATTTCATTAAGCAATTAATCGAATTAAATGATTTTAAAAAATACAACAGAATTGCTAAAGAAACCAACCCGAATTGTTTCTTTGGTTCCATCTCAAACCGAGCTCCTTCATTTTCTAGAACTAGAATTAGAAACCATTGGCATAACTAAATTTTGTGTTCATCCTCCTTCATGGCAAAGGGAAAAAGCGAAAATTGGTGGCACAAAAAACTTAGATATTGAAAAGATTACTACCCTTGAGCCCGATTTAATTATTGCTAATAAAGAAGAAAATGTAAAAGAACAAGTTGAAAAACTTGCCATAGATTTTAATGTATGGGTAACCGATGTAAATAATTTAGAAGATGCACTTCAAATGATTGAAGACATTGGATCCTTAACAAAAAAAGAAAACAAAGCAAGCTCATTAATCCAAACCATCAAAAATGAATTTGCGCAAAATCAACAGCATATAAATGTCTTAAAAAATGTTGTTTATTTAATTTGGAAGGATCCATACATGACAATTGGCGGAGATACATTTATCAATAACATGCTGTTAAAAGCTGGATATAAAAACCTTTTCGACAATACATTAAGATATCCCGAAGTTTCAATTGAAGTATTGCAAGCGCTAAAACCCGAATACATTTTTTTATCCAGCGAGCCCTACCCTTTTTCAAGCAAACATCTGGAAGAATTAAAATCACAATTAACTGATTCTAAAATAATTTTAGTCAATGGTGAAATGTTTAGCTGGTATGGACCAAGACTATTACAAGCTGCAAATTATTTCAAACAAATTGGCTTGAAAATATAAAAATCAAACTATGTTTTTAAAAAACAGTTCGATTACTTATTTTTGCAAAAATTAATTTTATGGCAACAAATATTATTGAATTATTGGGAAAGGATGCAGACCATCTTTTAAATCACGTTTGTACAACTATTCCTAAAGAACAAATTCACCTTCCATCTCCATCCCATATTGATGATATTTGGATGAACAGTAATAGAAGCAACCAAACTTTAAATAGTCTTCAAGGATTATTAAATCATGGTCGTTTAGGTGGCACAGGATACGTTTCTATTTTACCAGTAGATCAAGGCGTAGAACACAGTGCCGGCGCTTCTTTTGCACCAAATCCTGCATATTTCGATCCAGAAAATATAGTAAAATTAGCCATTGAAGGCGGTTGCAATGGTGTTGCATCTACTTTTGGTGTTCTTGGCATTGTTAGCAGAAAATATGCACACAAAATTCCAATGATGGTTAAAATAAACCACAATGAATTTTTAAGTCTCCCCAATAAATTTGATCAAATCATGTTTGGACAAATTAAGTCAGCATGGAATATGGGCGCAACTTCTGTAGGCGCAACAATTTACTGGGGTAGCGATAATAGCACTAGACAACTACAAGAAGTAGCTACAGCTTTTGAAATGGCACATGAATTGGGAATGGCTACCGTATTGTGGTGCTATACCAGAAATAATGGATTTAAAGTAGATGGTGTTGATTATCATACTTCAGCTGATTTAACGGGTCAAGCCAATCATTTAGGTGTAACATTACAAGCTGATATCATCAAACAAAAATTACCAACAAATAACGGTGGTTATCTTGCAACGAAGCATGGCAAAACCTCTCCTTTGGTGTATAGCAATCTAACTACTGATCATCCAATTGATTTAACCCGTTATCAAGTAGCCAATTGCTACATGGGTCGTGTAGGTTTAATCAATAGTGGTGGCGAGAGCAAAGGCGCATCTGATATGGCAGAATCAGTTACAACAGCTGTTGTAAATAAAAGAGCTGGTGGAATGGGCTTAATACTAGGCAGAAAAGCATTTCAACGTCCATTAAAAGAAGGAGTTGAATTATTAAATGCAATCCAAGATGTTTATTTAGATAACAGCATTACTATTGCCTAATTAATAATAAAAAAATACACAAACAAAACGCCCTTTCTCTTGGCTTATACCAATTGAAAGGGTTTTTTATTTTTTAGAAATTTAACCCTTAATTTTGAACCAAGTTTATCAATAATAATTCATTTTTTGATAAACTATATCCATTTCAGAAAATTAAAAATATTTGAAAATGAAAATTGAAGAAGATATTGATGCGCGTCTTTCGGGAGATGAAATTTTATCAAATGCCGAAAAAAGCAGTTGGTTTAGAAGAAAGAAACAAGGAATACTAACGTCAACAAAAGACAAAAAAGATGCTCCAGAAGGTTTGTGGGCAAAATGTCCTTCTTGCAATCATATCGAAACCATCGATGATTTAGAGGAGAACAAATATGTTTGTAGCAAATGCGATCATCACCATAGAATTGGAAGTGATGAATATTTTCAAATTTTATTTGATGAAAATAGTTACAAAGAATTGTTTGCAGGAATTATTTCAAAAGATTACCTGAGATTTGTTGATTTAAAACCTTACCAAACCCGACTTGAAGAAACATATGCTAAAACCGATATACACGATTCTATAACGGTGGCTCATGGAAAAATTGAAGGCAAAGATTTTGTAATTGCTTGTATGGATTTCGAATTCATAGGAGGAAGCTTGGGTAGTGTAATGGGCGAGAAAATCTCAAGGGCTTGCGACTATTGCATTGAACACAGAATACCATTTATGATTATCAATAAAAGTGGTGGTGCAAGAATGATGGAAAGTGCATTTTCTTTAATGCAACTTGCAAAAACATCTGGAAAATTAACGCAATTAAGCAACGCAAAGGTTCCATATATTTCATTATGTACCGACCCCACTTTTGGAGGAACAACGGCTTCGTTTGCCATGCTGGGAGACATCATTTGTGCTGAACCAAATGCATTAATTGGATTTGCTGGCCCTCGTGTTATCAAAGAAACCATTAAAAAAGATTTGCCAGAGGGATTTCAAAGAAGTGAGTTTTTATTGGAACATGGATTTCTGGACTTTATCGTTCATAGAAAAAATATGAAACAAAAATTATCTACTATTTTAGAATTGTTTCTAAAATAATGATACAAATAATTATTTTTCAACTCAATTTATATTTAATAAAAATTTTATCTGTAATACATATATTACTTAATTTAAATTGTTAATAAAAAATTAATAATAAAAATGTTTTTTTTGAAAAAAGCATTTACATTTACGTCAGTTTTCATAGGGTACGGATTAAAAACGAACCGGGGTTTCTACCCTGGTTTTCTTTTTTTATGTATAATCTTGTCATGATAAATATCTAAAAAAGTCAAACAAGAAAATCTTAAATAATTACCATTATCTACTTATTTAAATCGGGATTAAACTAAACTTGTAATTAACTTTACAAAAAACGAAAATTGGAATTCTTAAATCGCAAGGCACATTTTGAATATTTTTTTGAAGCTACTTATAGTGCTGGAATGGTGTTGGCTGGAACGGAGATAAAATCATTACGTGCTGGGAAATTAAGCTTTAACGACAGTTATTGTATTTTTCATCAAGGCGAATTATTTGTAAAAAGTTTACACATTTCAGAATATGCGTTTGGTACTTATATCAATCATGAACCTTTACAGGAACGGAAACTTTTGTTGAACAAAAAAGAATTAAAAAAACTAGAAACTAAAATCCAAGAAAAAGGTTATAGTATCATACCCATTCGGATATTTTTTAGTGAAAAGGGTTTGGCAAAATTGGAAATTGGATTAGGGAAAGGGAAAAAACATTTCGATAAACGCAACACCATTAAGGAAAGAGAATCTGATCGGGAAATTAAAAGAAAATATGGGGTTTAATTCTTTACGTTGGCTTTACAATCAATCAATTTGACAGAAAACCATGGGTTAAAAAAAATCTTTTTTAGCATTCACTCAAACTCAAGGGAATATGTATTGCTAGACCTCCATCAGAGGTTTCTTTATATTTTGTATTCATATCTATCGCAGTATCCCACATCGTTTTTATTACGCCATCTAAACTAACTTTTGCAAAATCAGGTGTACTTTGAAGGGCCAATTGGGAAGCAGTTATTGCTTTAATGGCACCCATAGTATTTCTTTCAATACAAGGAAT
>CANFUJ010000141.1 GCA_947450165.1 Chitinophagaceae bacterium | reverse complement strand
TTTAAGATTCAAATCAATGATATGTTGCGCTTTGATAATTTTAATCTAGCTTTCATAGCGCTGATATTGATTTGCACATTGATTTATTTTTTATTGAATGGTTCAGAAATTGAAAAAGTAGGAGAGCATGTCGGCGAATATTATGCACTAATTTTCTTTATACTTTCTGGTATTGCAATTGCAGCAACATTCAATACATTGTTGATGCTTTTTATTGGAATCGAAATCATTTCTATTCCATTGTACATATTAACGGGAAGCGATAAACGCAATTTAAAAAGCAATGAAGCCGCGCTTAAATATTTTTTAATGGGCGCATTTTCAACAGGCATCATGTTAATGGGTATTACTTTCATTTATGGAGGAACACCCAATGCAACTTTTTACATTGATAAAATAATGTTGGGTACCGGACAAATGCCTGTATTGATTTCTGTTGGCTTATTGTTTATTATGGTTGCATTGTCTTTCAAAGTTTCCGCAGCTCCATTTCATTTTTGGACACCAGATGTTTATGATGGAGCACCAACCGTGTTTACATCATTCATGAGTACAATCGTAAAAGTGGCTGGATTTTTTGCATTCATTCGTTTGTTCGAACACGCCTTCGGATCTATGCATGATCAATGGCAGAAATTAATCACCTACATCACAATTACAACATTATTAATTGGCAATATCACTGCGGTATTTCAGCAAAGCGTAAAGCGAATGTTGGCCTATTCGAGTATTGCACAAGCTGGATTTATGTTGCTTGCCGTTTTTGCATTGAATGACAAAGCAAAAGAGGGTTTATTGTTATACACAGCTGCATACAGTTTAGCAACAATAGGAATTTTTGGTGTGCTTACAAAAATGGAAGATTATACAATCGATGGCTTTAATGGTTTGGCAAAATCACAACCAATTATGGCATTAACGGCAACGATATTTTTATTGTCGCTTACAGGCGTTCCTTTAACAGCAGGTTTCCAAAGTAAATTTTTTATGCTAATGGCAGCGGTTGAAAATGGCCATCAATTCTGGATTGTTATTGTAGCTGTTTTGTTTGCAGCAATTAGTGCTTATTATTATTTCCGCATTATTCAGGCGATGTATTTTAAAGATGCTCATGAAGATACAATCATAACTACAACGATAACTAAACCATTTTTATACATGTTGATGCTTATTGCATTAATGATTGTAATCATCGGTATATATCCCGAAATTATTATCGGTTGGATGTACAGGTAATATTATTTATAGATAATTGTTTTTAATCAGCATACCTTCTTCTTTTTTATTGTAATTTCATTTCATGACACAGCGTGATATTCTTTCATTGGCATGGAAAAATGTGGCAGGAAATAAACTGCGTACATCAATTACTGTTATAATCATTGCCTTAGGCATCTTTGCATTGATTTTAATCATAACATCTATTCAGGCAGCTAGTAATAGTTTGACAAGCAGTTTCTCTACAATGGGCTCTAATGCTTTCAGCATCAGATATAAGGAACGAAATTTAAACTTTGGCAGCAGAAGAAAAAATCAGTCTACAAAAAAAACAAAAAAGAATTTAGTTGACCGTAAATCAAACCTAGGAATACCAATTACTTTAGAGGAAGCGAGGTTGTTTAGATCTCGATTTGATATGCCCGGAACAAAAGTTAGCATTGCTTTAAGAGGGCCATCAAATGTGGTATTAAATACAAATCGCAAAAAAACCAACCCCGAAATCAATGTTTTTGGTGGTGATGAAAACTACCTCGAATTAAATGGGTATAATATTGCTTATGGTAGAAATTTTTCACCAGAAGAAATAAGTGCAGGCACAAATGTATGTATGATTGGAAATGGAGTAGCTGCAAAACTTTTCGCCGAAAATTTTGCAAAAGCAATAGACGCAGAGATTAGGGTAGATCATATTCCGTATAAAATTATTGCGGTATTGGCTGATAAGGGTTCTAGTGCATTTTTTAATACAAGTAAAATTGTGGTTACGCCTTACAATAATGTCAGACGATTATTTAGCAATCAAAACAGCACGTACAATATCGCTGTAAAAGTGCGTGATTTAAAGCAGATGGGCATTGCAATAGGGGAAGCAACTGCTACATTCAGGCCCGTTAGAAAACTAAGTGTAAAAGATGCTGACAATTTTTTTATTGATAAAAGCGATAGCATTGCTGAATCCTTATTAAAAAATCTAGGATTTTTAGAAAAAGGAACCATTGGAATTGCATTTATCACATTAATTGGCGCAGCAATAGGATTGATGAATATCATGTTGGTTGCAGTAAACGAAAGAACAAAAGAAATTGGATTGGCTAAAGCATTAGGCGCAACAGGCAATGCAATAAAATCTCAATTTTTATTTGAATCCGTATTAATTAGCTTAATGGGTGCTATTGTAGGCATAATTTCAGGCATCTTGCTTGGAAACTTAGTCGCACTTTTTTTGCATACCGGTTTAATTATTCCTTGGGCATGGGTAGGTTCAGGGATTATAGTTTGTTTTGTTGTTGGTTTAACAGCAGGATGGTACCCTGCATATAAAGCATCTCGCTTAGATCCAATTGTTGCGCTTCGCTACGAATAACAATTCGTTAATAAAAAATCAATAATTAATACAAAATTTATTTAACTAGACTTGTTGGTTTCATTTAATTTATTAACTTGTCGCTTCATTGTAAAGAGGGTTTAATTTTTACAATGTTTATTTTATTATCTTATATTAAAATTCATTAAAAAACAAAAAAACAGATTGTCATGGCAGAAACAAAATCAGCTGCAACAGCTCAAGGAAAAAGTTCGAACAACATCATTTCTCTAATCGCACCAGTTGTGTGTTTATTGGCAGGTTATTTAATTTGGAGATTTGTTTTAGGTGCTGCAAGCAATTTCGCAGCAGGTGGAGAAAATGGAGGATTATTCCCAGAAAGAGAAGGACCAAAAACAGCATTGAGCAAAATGTATTTGGGTGGAATCATCGTGCCTATTTTGATTGGTACGTTATTAACCATGTTGACTTTTGTTGTAGAAAGATTTTTAACCATTTCTAAAGCAAGTGGAACAGGCAGCAATGCTGATTTTGTTCGTAAAGTACAATATCATTTAGCGAACAAAAATGTTGATGCGGCTATTGCTGAGTGCGACAAACAAAAAGGATCTGTAGGTAATGTAATGAAAGCAGGTTTGCATAGATACAAAGCAATGATCAACGACAATCAATTAAGCACAGAGCAAAAAGTAATGGCTATTCAAAAAGAAGTTGAAGAAGCTACATCTTTGGAATTGCCTATGTTAGAGAAGAATTTAGTTTTCTTATCTACGATTGCATCAATTGCAACCTTGATGGGATTATTAGGAACGGTATTGGGTATGATTCGTTCATTCTCTGCATTAGGTGAAGATAGTGGTGGTGGCGCAGCAGCTGCTAAATTATCTGTAGGTATCTCTGAAGCATTGTACAACACTGCATTGGGAATTGGTACTTCTGCTTTTGCGATTATGTTCTATAACATTTTTACTACAAAAATTGATGGCATCACTTACGGTATTGATGAATCAGGATTTACTTTGACTCAATCTTTTGCTTCGTTATACAAATAATTTTGTGGAACAAAACAAAGTATTGCATCAACACGTAAATTTTAAAAACATCATTCATGCCAAAAGTAAAAATTCCACGGAAAAGCACAACCATCGATATGACAGCGATGTGTGATGTGGCGTTTTTGTTGCTTTCGTTTTTTATACTGGCAACAAAACAAAAACCCCCAGAGGTATTGGCGGTAACTCCACCTAACTCTGTATCTGCAAAAGCGGCACCCGAAAAATCAATCCTTATTACTTTAACAAAAGAAGGTAAAGTTTTTTTAATGTTGGGTGATGAAACTAAAAAAGCAGAAATCTTAAATAATATCAATGCAGCAAAAGGTTTAAATCTATCAGCTGCCGAATTAAACAAATGGAATAAAGCACCTTTTATTGGCGTTCCATTGGGTCAGATCAAAAGTATGTTGGCAATGTCAACAGAAATACCACCAAATAAACTACCGGGAATTCCATGCGATAGTTCAAACAACGAAATGGTTGATTGGATGAAAAGTGTAACCAATGTTTATGCAGGAACTGATCAACGCCAATTACAAGAAATGCTTTTAATTAAAGGAGACAATGCGGCGCTTTATCCAGCATTTAAAAACATAAAACAAGCTTTTAAGAAAAATGAGATTTTCAAATTTAGAATCGTAACAAACGGAGAATCTGTACCTGTTGGTTCTGAATTGTATTTAAATCCACCAAAAGCCAATTAATTAACGCAAAAAATAAATCGATATGGCAGAAATGGACACCTCGTCGGGTGGCGGACATAAAAAAGGACCCGGCGTAAAAAAAGCGAAAAAGTTATCTACAAGAGTTGATTTAACACCAATGGTAGATTTAGGATTTTTATTGATTACGTTCTTTGTATTCACAACCACAATGAGTCAATCAACAGCGATGAATATGAACGAGCCAAAGGACGATTCTACTCAAGTTATGAAAGTGAAGAACTCTGGTGCAATGACAATACTTTTAGGAAAAGGAGATCAAGTTTATTACTACTTTGGACAATTGGAAGCAGATAAATTGAGCGAACAATTTAAAAGCACCACATTCAAACAAATCAGAGATGTAATCGTGTCGAAAAAGAAGTCAACAAAAATTGACGACTTGATGTATATCATCAAATCCGATAAAAAATCTACCTTCAAAAATGCGATTGACATTTTAGATGAAATGAGTATTTGTAATGTGCCACCAGGACACTATGCAGAAGTTGATATGACAGCAACAGAAGAACTGTTAATCCAAAAGACAGAGGAAGCAAACGGAATAAAATAAATAAAATTTATGGAAATTCTTTTAACGCAGAATCTAAAAAAAAATCTTAAAAAATGGACATAAATAAAATTTTAAACTCAGACCTTCTAGACATCATTTTTGATGGCAAGAACAAGGAATACGGAGCTTATGAGTTAAGAAAAGGCTATAATACGAGATTGGTAAAAGCATTGATTTTTACGGGATCTTTGTTGTTATTAATCTTTGTAGGAACCGTATTGGCCAATGTAATTAAAAACAACAATGCATCAGAAAAGATTGATGTAGTTGACACACAAATGGCTGAGGTGAAAAAAGATGAACCACCACCACCACCACCGCCGCCACCACCACCAACTCCACCACCACCACCAGAAGTAAATCAGATTAAATTTACACCTCCAAAAATCGTAAAGGATGAGGAAGTAAAACCTGATGAGAAAATTGAGGAAATAAAAGAAGATCAAGTAATCAGCACCAAAACGGTTGAATCTGAAAATACTACTCAGGTAGTACAAGCGCCGGTTGAAGACAATTCAAATGCGGTAGAAATGCCTAAAGAAGATGATGAAAATAAAATCTTTACAAAAGTTGAAGTTGAGGCTGGATATCAAGGTGGAGATGGCGCTTGGAGAAGATATTTACAAAATAACTTAGATACAGAAGTACCAGGATCGAATGGCGCACCAGCTGGACAATACACAGTAATTGTTCGTTTTATTGTAGCAAAAGACGGAAGCGTAAGCGATGTGGTTGCAGAAACTAGTCATGGTTACGGAATGGAACAAGAATCTGTTAGAGCTATAAAAAAATCAGGTAAATGGATACCTGCAATTCAAAATGGTAGAAACGTAATCGCATACAAACGCCAGCCAATCACTTGGGTGGTTTCAGAATAAGCATTTTAAATCTAGTTTTAAAACCTCCTGTACAAAAACAGGAGGTTTTTCATTTTATACACTTTCAATGCAAAGGTTTAAAGTTTATATCTTTATACAATGAATAATAAATTATCAGGTTGGCAAGACACCATTGTGGCATTAGCAACAGCTCCTGGCATTGCAGCAATTGGTGTAATCAGAATTAGCGGAAAAGAAGCATATCCGATTATTTCAAAAATGTTTCATTCAAAAAAACTTTCTGATCAGCCCTCTCATACCATACATCTAGGTTTATTAAAAGATGAGCAAGACGTAATTGATGAGGTTTTACTATCCTTATTTAAAGGTACAAAAAGTTATACCGGAGAGGATACCATAGAAATAAGTGGTCATGGTAGTCCTTACATACAACAACAAATCATAAATGCTTGCATTAAATACGGCGCCAGATTGGCAAAGCCTGGTGAATTTACACAACGCGCATTTTTAAATGGCAAACTTGATCTTACCCAAGCAGAGTCTGTAGCAGATTTAATTGCATCAAATACCAAGGCATC
>CANFUJ010000140.1 GCA_947450165.1 Chitinophagaceae bacterium | reverse complement strand
TTGCCGGCAATAAAATTATGTGTTGCTGATGTGGTTATTGTTGCTGTGTTATTGGTAAGCTGAACATTTGTTATTACAAATGGTGTATCTGGTGCAATTGTACGTGGTTCAAATTGCAATGTTCCACTGTTTACTGTTACGTTTGTTGGCCCCGATGTTTCAGGCCAAAAAGGACTTGTTTTGTAAGTGGTTAAAGTAGATGGTCCATTATAAAACAATGTTGCATTATTTCCATAAATTATTTTAAAAGCACTTGGGGGCAACCCGAATTTACCAGCAAGACGCACACTGTTTGCTACATTTATATCTGATGTAATAGAATTATTTGAAGTAGATGCAGATGCATCTGAAATGATTAAATTATAGTATTTGAATGCTGGAATGTTTTGACTTCCAGTTGCTAAATTAAAATTAAACGTATTTCCTACTGTTGGTGTTAAAGTGTATGTGCCATTGCCTGGCGAAAACGCACCCGATACACCAATGGTATCAGCAGCAACAGTAGTGTTGCCACTAGTATTGCTTACCGTTAAATTGTTGTAATTGAATTTTGGAATATTTTGACCACCAGTGGTGTTATTGAAATTAAATGTATGCGGTGTTACAAATAGAATCATATTGGGAAAACTGCCTGGATAAAAAACACCCTGAACAAATATTGTACCCGTTGCTAACGATTGAAAGTTTGTAGCATTTGAAGTAATGGTAAGGTTAAAATAATTGGTTGGAGGAATGGATTGGTTACCATTTGCATTTGTAAAAACGACAGTACTGTTGTTAACTACATTATTATTTGTTGAGGCAATAGAAAAAGCACCTGAAATATTTATTGTTCCATTATTTTGGAAAATAGTTCTGCCAACTCCAGAATGATTATTTTTTACTGTTAGATTTTTATATGTACCGTCAACCACTGTTTGCCCAGTTCCTCCTGAAACAACTTCATAACTTACAGTTCCAAGTCCTTTAGAACCTTGCCAATCTTTACCAGCTGGAATTGGAGCTGCGCTTAAACTGTATGTTTTTATAGTTCCGTTATTGTTAACAGAAGTAAGCGCACCAGTAATGTCATAAGCTCCAGCTAAATTCATATCCAAAGTAATTGCAGAATCTAATTGCAAACTTCCACTGATGCTAATAGATGACAATGCAGTAACGGTATGTGCTGTTGAACCTGAAATTTGAATATTATTGTATCCGCCAACACCAGCTGTATTGGTGTTTAATTGTGCAGTTGAAAGCCCAGGTGAAGCTGCATCTAATCCTGAGTTTTGAACTAAGTTCTGGGCTAACAACGATGTATATAAAACCGTTCCATTATTTACAAATTTTGTTGTACTCATGTTGGGAACCGCTCCAGTAAATTCCAAAGTACCGCCAGATTGAATTACGATTAAATTACACTTAGTAGAGCTTGAACCCGCAAATGCATAAGAACCACTTACTGCACTAGTTAGTTTAGCCCCACTTCTTATTACAATACTTGTATCTGTTGTTGCAGTACTTGTATTACATGCTAAAATTTTGCTTGCAGTAATAGAACCACTTGAAACTAATATTTTTTTACATTTATAACCATCTGCCAAAGTCCCTACTGCACCTGCATCTAAAGCAAATTCAGTGTTATGTGTATTTCCACTAGCCGTCCATTCTCCTAAAACTATAATTGGACGACTTGCACCAACAAAACGCAACAAACCGGTACTAGATGTTGCAATCATTCCAGTTGCAAAAGCAGTTGCAGTGCTTGTTCCTGTATATGTGCCATCTGCGCCAGTGCCAATCTCTGCTGCTGTTTGACCGATCATTGCCCTCAATTTACCACTCACATTTACATTAAACGCTGCATTAATGGTAAGAGCAGCTGCATTGTTATAAACATGCAAATCTTTACATGCTGCATCAGCTGTTGTAACTGTAATAAAATGCCCAATTTGTATGTAAACGTTATTTGAAGAAGTTGGTAAGGACGTTGCAGGTATCCAAGTATTAACGCCTGTTCTCATTTGCCAGGTTCCAAGGGTATGCCAACTTCCAGATGCAACAGTTCTGTAATCATTAAGAGCCGCAGTTTGCGCTTCCGAATTAAAAAAGCTGACTAGAATTAAAGTAACGATGAGTAAAAAATTTTTCATGTGGTCGATACTTTTATTTGGGGTTTAGTTTTTTTTAAGATTTATTGCTTTCGGTAAGGGTTGCGGTTAATTTCAAATGAATATTTTGTGATTTTTATTGCAAATCATAAAATTTTTATTTGTCGCGTAAGCTATTGTATACTTTTCAATATTATTTTGTCGGATATTGGATATAATTTCTAATTTTTCAAATAGAACCTTTAAAACCATCTAAATAATTTAAACTTATGTTGATTTTTATTCAATTTAAATTATTGGCATCGTTGCCGGAAAGGGTTTTGTTCAATTATTGAAGTTAGATTTATCTTTTTACAATTCTAAATTTTAGAGACAATATTTTTAGTGCGTTTTAATTAAATTGAAAAGAATATCCATTTTGTTTAATAAATAACCTTTTATTTAAAGATTCTATGCAACAACCGCTTTGTATTTGGGCACCAAAGATTTCATGATTATCCATGCCAACAAATATGCAATGGCACAAAAAGCAAACATGATGGTGTAACCTGTTTCAATATGACCTAAAGCTTTGTATTTATCAAAAAGTGCACCGCCAGTTTTTGTTACAATCACACCCCCTAATCCTCCAGCCATTCCTCCTATTCCTACTACAGATGCAATTGATTTTTTAGGAAACATATCTGATACAGTTGTAAATAAATTTGCGCTCCAAGCTTGGTGTGCTGATGCCCCAACGCCAATCAATAACACAGGCATCCAGAAACTGATTTCACCTAATGTTTGAGACAACAAAACCACCAAAGGAATGCATGCAATCATTAACATGGCTTTCATTCTTCCATCATAAGGACTATATCCTTTTTTTATAAAATAAACAGGGAACCATCCGCCACCAATACTTCCAATCATAGTCATGCTGTATAATACCGTTAACGGCAAAATGATTGAAGTGCCCGTCATATGATATTGGTCTTTTAAAAAGGCGGGCAACCAAAACAAAAAGAACCACCAAACGCCATCTGTTAAGAATTTACCTACGGCAAAAGCCCAGGTTTGTTTGTATCCCAACAATTTCGTCCAACTCAACCCTTTTTCATTTTCTTTTGTTGCATCTGTTGTTTGCTCTTGAGCATCACTTAAAATAAATTCCAATTCAGTAGGAGAAAGGCGTTTTTGATGTTCTGGTTTTTCATAAAAAACAAACCAAAAAATCAACCATATAAATCCTATTCCTCCGATGATAAAAAATGCAGCTTCCCATCCCCAATTGGCTGCAATCCAAGGAACAGTAAGCGGCGCAAGAATAGCGCCAACATTGGCTCCTGAATTAAATATACCTGTTGCAAATGCCCTTTCTTTTTTTGGAAAATATTCAGCAGTTGCCTTTATGGCTGCAGGAAAATTACCAGATTCTCCAAATCCAAGGATTGCCCTTGAAACCATGAATCCTAAAATAGATACAGGAACAGCTGCTACGCCAAACCAACCTAAAATAGCCAGAAATCCGGTTCCAATTGGAATTGCAAAACCATGGATTGCAGCACCTACAGACCAAATTATAATTGCCCAAGCAAAGCCCCATTTTGTACCAAGCTTGTCAATAATTCTGCCGGCAAACAACATTGAAATGGCGTAACTAAATTGGAAAACAGATGCAATGTTTGCATAATCACTATTTGTCCAACCAAATTCTTCTTCTAATGTTGGCTTTAATAAACTCAACACTTGTCTATCCAGATAATTTACGGTTGTGGCAAAAAACAAAAGTGAACAAATCGTCCATCTATATTTTCCGATTTTTGAAGTATCCATTTTATTTGGTTTTTATGGTGAGTAAAAGTGCTAGAACTTGTTTTGTTGCTGATTCAATTTCTGTGTAATTTTTTTCTTCCATCAATTTTTTACTGATGAGTTTACTTCCCATACCTACTGCGTAAACGCCGGCTTTAAACCAACTTTCGATGCTTTCTTTTGTGGTATCTACGCCACCTGTAGGCATGAACAATAACTTAGGAAATATTTCTTTTATAGAACTTAAAAATTCTGGACCCAGCATATTTCCTGGGAATAATTTAATAAAACTAACGCCGCAATTTTCGGCAGCGATAATTTCTGTTGGCGTCATACAACCCGGTGCATATAGCATACCGATAGCGTTTGCTTTTTCGGCAACTTCTTTTACAAAGCCAGGACTTACCAAAAAATCTGCACCAGCAGAAATATAATCTTCTGCTTGTTGCACATTCTTTATCGTTCCTACACCTAGTAACATTTCTGGCATTTCTGCATTTCTAACTTCAACCATTTTTTTGAAATTATGCAATGCTGCTTCACCACGATTGGTGTATTCAACGGCTTTCACGCCCGCTTTATAGATAGCACGTAAAATTTCAACGCTTACTGTTTCATCTGCATTGAAATATAATGGCAATATGCCTTGATTGATTATGGCTTCTGTAGCTTTTTGTTTCATATGGAAAAATGTTTGTTGTTTTTTGTTTTTTGTTTTTTGTTTGGTGTTTGGTGTTTGGTGTTTGGTGTTTGGTGTTTGGTGGCATCCAACCTCTTAAACGTCTTGAACGTCTTAAACCTCCTAACCCTACATCCTAACCTTTATCACCAATTTCTTTATCATCTCATCTACATCGCCAATCATTGGTGCATGCACATCTTCTGGAAAAAATATGGCGAATTGTCTATCGGTTAAATCAAAAAATGTATCAGGTTTGTCGTTAAAGAAAAGTACATCTTTTTCTTCGTTGTATTCACCATTTGGTGCAACGCATTTTTCACGTGGCTTCCATCCTATGGTTTCTTTTCCATGAATACAAAGTTGTATGTCGATGTTTTTGTTGTGACATTCAAACTTAGATAAACTTGTTTCTACTGATTTTCCAGGACCATTGCTGATGATGGCTTTCAACCCTTCAGCAATATCTGATTTACCCACTTCAATATGCATTAAATCATTTTCGTTAATGTATTGAAATGCACGTTCCATCAAAGGATGGACGCCGAAATATTTGTGGGCGTTTTTAATTGTATCGATGATCATGTTTGAAAAAAGTTTAAGTCGCTTCGCTGGTTTAATGGTTTAAATTGCTTCGCTGGTTTAAGGTTGATTGATGTTTTGCTTTTTGATGTCCCATCCCCATCCCTTCCCCCGAAAGGCGAAGGGGGTTAATTTCGTTCCGTTTCTAGCATCCCGAATCTAGTTTTTATCTCTGCACCCTTCCGCTTCCATCTCCTTTCACCAAATCTTTTACCTCAGCTAATGTAGCATGATTTAAATCGCCTGGAATGGTATGTTTTATTGCACTTGCAGCTACACCAAATTCAGCAGCATCAGCCATTGGCATGCCTGTTACCAAACCATAAATCAATCCACTTGCAAAACTATCTCCACTTCCTACGCGATCTACGATACGAACAT
The DNA here is from genome assembly GCA_947450165.1 of Chitinophagaceae bacterium. Classification (GTDB taxonomy): domain Bacteria; phylum Bacteroidota; class Bacteroidia; order Chitinophagales; family Chitinophagaceae; genus Ferruginibacter. The sequence continues at coordinate 819 of CANFUJ010000140.1, read as the reverse complement.
TGTACTGTTTGGTATGATAAAATTCGTTTCCATCATACACCAATGCACTCCATCCATTATCACTTGCACTATGACTTTCTCTTAAAGAAGACGCTATAAATTTAAATCCGAATTTCTCTTTCATTTGATGAAACACATCTTTAAATCCATCCAAATTTAATTCGCCTTTTGTAACGTCGGTATCTTTTGCTTTGAAGCCTAAAGTAGTATCAGCGTCTTCTTCGTTACCAATACAAACATCTACATATTGACACAACTTAGTCATTACCTCTCTAGCTTTTTCTTTACTCCATAATTTTTTTCTGTAGTTCAAATCAATGCTAGTAGTAATCCCTTTTGCTTTCGCCGCTTTTAGAGCAGCTTCTGTTAATGCAGCAGCTTTATCACTTAATGCAGGTGTGATACCGGTTGTATGAAACCAATCCGCACCTTCAAATATTTTATCAAAATCAAATTCACTTGCATCAACATCTGCAATAGACGCTCCTGCTCTATCATACACTACTTGAGATGCACGCATTGAAGCACCTGTTTCTAAAAAATAAATACCCAAACGATCTCCACCTCTTGCAATATATTGTGTATCTACACCATAGCGACGCAAGTGATTAATTGCCGATTGTCCGATTGGATTTGCGGGTACTTTAGTTACAAATGTTCCGTTCAAACCATAATTACACAATGCTGCAGCAACGTTAGCTTCGCCACCACCGTAAGTGATATCGAATGTATCTGCTTGCACAAATCTTTTGAAATCTGGAGTTGATAAACGGAGCATGATTTCTCCCATAGTAACTACTTTTTTTGACATAACTTTTT
>CANFUJ010000139.1 GCA_947450165.1 Chitinophagaceae bacterium | reverse complement strand
TCGTCGTACATGGTAAGTACAATAATCTTAATTTCTTCGTATTCTTTCCGAATCATTTGAATGGCATTAATGCCATCAATTTCAGGCATTCGAATATCCATAAGCAATACATCAGGCATTTTTATGGAAATTTTATGCATCATATCTTTCCCATCTTCCGCTTCCCAAAGCATTTTTAAATCCAATTTATCGGAAAGAGCCATTTTAATGCCATCTCTGAAAATTTTGTGGTCGTCTGCTATTGCAATTTTTATTTGATTTTCTGAAGACATAGGTTAAGGTAAGTTTGTATTTTAAAAATTAGAACAAAAAAGTTTGGGTTGAAATTAAGCAAATGTCAAATAATTTCAACATTATCATTCATGGATTTGGCCTAATCAACTAAAGATTTCCACAAGAATTTCCACAAATTATATAAACTCTTCAACTCTGTTCGTAAAGATACTAAAAATATTATCGTAAAATTACTATGATTAATTCGTACATTTACCCAAGTTTTTCAAGGCAAATATGGGGCTGAATTGTCTGAAACTCAATATGGCATTCATTTTTGGCACAACGTAGAAATACGTGATAAATTTAAGCCGTAGGCTTGAAAAATATAAAAAGTGAAGTTTATGATGCAATTATTCATAAACCACAAAAAATTTTTATTATGCACGTTTGGATTCTTCATTTGATTCAATTATTGTTTGTTTAGTTACAACAAAATTTTGATAATGATTTTCAGTTAACTATTTTTGATTAAATAATTTATTAAAACTGGAAGCATTATCTACTATAACTGGACTTACAGAGCTTATACCTTTAATATTTTGTATTCTATTTTTAAAAAAAATTAATACGAAATCTTTAAAGGTTTTTTTTATATATGCTGTTTTTCAAGCATTTTTTGTTTTGATGTGTTTCTATTTTATAGCATTTTCGAAATCCTACACTAACTATATTTTAACTTTAAGGTTGCATGTACTCTTTGAATATATTTTAATTACATCATTTTTGTATTTTTCTTTTATCAACTATAAGATTAAATTTTTACTTATTTCATTATTGCCAATTTTTATAATCTACTACATTTATGATTATTTTAAAAACGGTAATTCTACATTTGGAAACATCCCAACTATCATTGAATTCTTGATTTTTATATTATTCATAATCATATTTTTCTATGAAAGTATGCAAGAGGATTTTCAAATAGTGCTATATAAAAAAATCAATTTTTGGTTATGTGTTGGATTTTTATTCTATACATCTGGAAATTTCTTTTACATTCTTTTAGTAGAAAAGTTTTTTAATGCTCAATTATCAGTTAAAAACCAATTGATTTTGATTTACTCAATAGTCACCATAATCAAGAATATTATTTTTTCTTTGTCATTTTTACTTAAAGAAACACCACAAATAACAAATAATTCCATATCTTACGCACCGGATTTGGACCTCGAACCCACAAGAACAAACACAAATTAACCTATGCATTTATTAGAGGCAGATCCATCGGGTATATCAAAGCTAATGTTCATTGGGACATTAGGCATGCTAACTTTGGCAGTGGGCATCATCGTGTTTGTCATTTTCCATCAACGCAAAGTAATTCGTTACCAAATGGAGATGAAGAAAATGGAAAATGAAAAACAACAAATTCTATTAAACGCATCCATAAGATTTCAGGAAGAAGAAAGACAACGCATTGCAGCCGATTTGCATGATGATGCTGGTCCGCTTTTGGCAACAGCACGATTATATCTCAACGAAAATTTAGTGAATCAAGAGAAGGCGCAACAGCTCCAAAGTATTATCAGTGCTAAACAAATTATAGACGACGCCATATTATTAATTCGCAATATCAGTCATAGTTTAATGCCTCCAACATTAAAGAATTTTGGTTTGGAAAGTGCTACTACCGATTTGTTTCAAAAAATAAATGGTAGTGGTGTCATCAATGCCAGTGCGCGCTTTCATGACTATCGCGATCGTTTAAAAGTAGAACAAGAATTACTGGTGTTTAGAGTGGTTCAAGAATTGGTAAACAATGTACTCAAACACAGTAATGCTGCGTTTATTCACCTTACTCAAAATTGCAGTGGAAATAATTTATACTTGCGCATTCATCACGATGGAAAAGGCATTGTGCAATCTGAATTTGATAAATTAAATCAAGCTACTCAAGGTTTAGGTTTGAAAAATATTGCCAGCAGGGTAAATGTTTTAAATGGTAAAATCTTTTTTGAAATCGACCCTAGTCAAACCTATTTCAAAATCACTTTGGAAATACCCAAAATTCCAATCGTATAATTTCAATTTCATGCTGTGATTATTTCATCTTGTAATTTGTAAACTTGTTGTTACATTTACAATATTGTATGATGGAAAACAATCAAATAAAAGTAGCCATAGTAGATGATCATAAACTCTTTCGAAAAGGGGTTGTACTATCCATGCGCCAATATGTAAATATCAAATTTATCATGGAAGCGGATAATGGGGAAGAGCTTTTAGAAAAATTGAAGACAGAAAAACCAGATGTGATTTTGTGCGATTTGAAAATGCCTAAAAAAGACGGCATCGATACTACCAAACAAATTACAAAACTCTACCCCGAAATTCGTGTGATTATTCTAACGATGTATGAAGACGAACGTTTTGTTGGTCATTTGATGGATTGTGGCGCTGCAGGTTATTTGTTGAAAAATACAGATCCAACCGAAATTAAAAAAGCCATCTACGATGTGGTTAAAACAGGATTTTATTTAAATCCTTTTGTGAATAAAGTGCTCATCAAGAAAAACTATTCCAAACAAAAATTCAATCCCAATTTAAATTCAGAAACGGTATTGAGTGATAGGGAAAAAGAAGTGCTTACTCTAGTTTGCATGGAGTTCACTGCTGCCGAAATATCACAAAAAATGGACATTAGCGCCAGAACTGTGGAAGCCATTAAAGACAGATTGATGGAAAGATTTGGTGTGAAAAACTCTGTTGGTTTGGTTTTCTATGCGATGAAGAATCAGTTGATAGATTAGAAAAGGTTTGGTGTTTGTTGTTTGTTGTTTGGTGTTTGGTGTTTGGTGTTTGGTGTTTGGTGTTTGGTGTTTGGTGTTTGGTGTTGGATTTGTGCCAACCTATAGAACATATTGAACCATCTTGAACATTTTCAACCTCAAAAACTTCTAAAACCTCTAAAACCTCACAAACCTCTCAAACCTCTAGAACAACCCAAACAACGTCGCATCAACTTTAGATATAATTTCTCCAAAGTGCTCTTCATTTTCTGCGAATTTGTTATTGTCTGCATCAATGATTAACAATGCGCCATCTTTATAGTTATCAATCCAATTGTTGTATAAGTCATTCAATTTTCTCAAATAATCTAATCGGATATTTTCTTCATATTCTCTGCCTCTTTTTTGAATTTGTCCAACCAAAGTAGGTACAGAAGCTTTTAAATAAATTAAAAGATCTGGTGGTTTTACCATCTTTTTTAAAGTTTCAAAAAACTGATAATAATTATCGAAATCTCTTTTGCCCATCAAGCCCATGTCATGCAAATTCGGAGCAAAAATTTGAGCATCTTCAAAAATGGTTCTGTCTTGGATTACTGTTTCTGTTCCACTTTGAATTTCCAGTAGTTGATTTAATCTGCTGTTTAAAAAGAAAATCTGAAGATTGAAACTCCATCTTGGCATGTCTTCATAAAAGTCATTTAAGTATGGGTTTTGATCTACATCTTCAAATTGAGGAATCCATTTGTAATGTTTGCTCAACATTTCAGTAAGTGTGGTTTTTCCTGCGCCAATATTGCCCGCTATAGCAATATGTTTCGGCTTTTTTAACTTGGCCATAATTGTAATTATAATTTACATGGTTACGAAAGTATTGAATAAAAATTCATTACAATCGGTTTTTTAAAATTGAATTAAAAATAATTTAATCCCATAGCATTTCTAACCAAATCCATGGTTTTTCTTGCACTTTCTCTTGCCTTATTTGCGCCTTTTTCCATTACTTCAATCAGATATGCGTCATTTGCAAGAATGTCATTTGTTTTTTCACGAATTGGAGCAATAAAATTAATCATATCCTCGGCCAATTGTTTTTTCAAATCACCGTATCTGATGGTGCAGTTGTTGAAATCGGATTCGAATTTTTCTATAACATCATCTTTACAAACCAATTTCATCAATGCAAAAATGTTTTCGATATAATCAGGTTTTTTCGAATTCATTTCTGTTGGCCCACCATCTGTAAGCGCCTTCATTACTTTCTTTTTAATGGTCTCGTTATCATCTGCAAAATAAAGCGTTGACATATTGTTTTCGCTTTTGCTCATTTTGCCAGAACCATCTAAGCCAGGCACTTTTATCAATTCTTGATTATAGTTGAAAGCCCTTGGTTCTGGAAAAATTTCGCCATAACGATGATTAAACCTCACCACAAAATTTCGAGCCATTTCCAAATGCTGTTCTTGATCTTTTCCTACAGGTACTAAGCTTGCGCGATGCATGATAATATCCGCCGTTTGTAATACAGGATAGGTAAGTAAACCTGCATTAATATTTTCGGGATGTTGTCTTGCTTTGTCTTTAAATGTTACCGTTTTTTCTAGTTCGCCTTTGTATGCAAGCATATTCAGATACAGATATAATTCACCTGTTTCATACACATGACTTTGGCAATAAAAGGTGGCTTTATTGGGATCTAAACCGCATGCGATATTTTCTGCAAGTACTCTTCTCACGTTTCTTTTTAATTCGGCAGTTTCGGGATGTGTGGTTAGCGAATGCAAATCTGCAACCATAAAATAACATTCAAATTCATCTTGCATTTTCACATAGTTTCTGATGGCGCCAAAATAATTTCCAAGATGAACCATCCCAGTTGGCCGAATGCCACTCATCACAATATTTGAAGGAATAATTGCAGACATTTTATTGTTTTTTTTAAGGCAACGAAGATAATGATTGTAGTTTTATTATAGAATTACTATTGAATAATTCAAAAATAAATATCAGGTTTTCTGTCACTCAAAAACGATACATTTGTTTTATGGAAATAAATATAGCCATCATAGATAAACTTAGTGCATTGTCTAAATTGGAATTTGATGTACAAGAGAAATTAAATCTTCAAATTGAATTGCAGAAAATGCTTGATTTTGTAGAAAAATTAAACGAAGTGGATACTGAAGGCATTGAGCCGTTGATGCATATTTCCAATCAATTCGATGTATTTAGAAAAGATGAGGTTGCGGGTGATTTTTCTGTACATGAAGCTTTAAGCAATGCCAATAACAAAAACGAACAATTTTTCTTAGTTCCCAAAGTGATTAACAAATAACAATTATGGATTCAATTCTTCATTTAGAAAATATATTAAAGAGTTATTTTTTAGGAAAGCAGGAGCTTCCTGTGTTGAAAGGGATTTCTATGGATATCAATCGAAATGAGTACGTGGCTTTAATGGGGCCAAGTGGTTCGGGAAAATCTACATTGATGAATATTTTAGGATGTTTGGATTCGCCAACAGGTGGAAAATATGTATTGAATGGAAAAGATGTAAGTAGGATGCATGATGATGAATTGGCTGCAGTGCGCAATAAAGAAATTGGTTTTGTATTTCAACAATTTAATTTACTTCCACGATTAACAGCTGCTGAAAATGTGGCTTTACCTTTGGTTTACAGCGGTGCTTCAAAAAAAGAAAGAATTGAACGTGCCCATGCGGTATTGACAAAGGTTAGATTAGAAGATAGAATGCATCACAAACCCAACGAATTAAGTGGTGGTCAGTGTCAGCGTGTGGCTATTGCCAGGGCATTAATTAATGATCCTTCAATAATATTGGCGGATGAGCCCACAGGAAATCTTGATTCCAAAACTTCGCATGAAATCATGGAAATATTAGGAAAGATTCATAAAGATGGGAATACGGTGGTGTTGGTGACCCATGAAGAAGATATCTCCAATTTTGCCCATCGTGTTATCAGATTAAAAGACGGTTTGATAGAAACAGACCGATTAAATTCAAATCCTTCCGTGATTTTGGAAAATCTTTAAACTATTTCAGTAAAAATTTGTTCGGTATAAAAAAAATAGATGTCACTAAAAATTTACACTAAAACTGGAGATTTGGGAACAACCAGTTTGATTGGCGGTACAAAAGTCCCAAAAAGTCATATCAGAATTGAAAGTTATGGTACTGTGGATGAGTTAAATTCATTTATAGGGTTGGCTAATGATTTGATACAACATGAGCATAGTAATAAAATGTTGAAAGAAATTCAGGATCGATTATTTACCATTGGTTCGTCATTGGCATGCGACCCTGATAAGGAGCCATTAATGAAAATTCCAGATTTAAAAGAATCGGATG
>CANFUJ010000138.1 GCA_947450165.1 Chitinophagaceae bacterium | reverse complement strand
TTTTCACTAAAGTTTATTCACTGTTAAACCTATCTATTATTGTTTGTCTTTTTATTATTTTGGCACTTCTAAAATCTGATTTTTCAAAGTCAAATTTTCCTCAAAAACGTAATTATACGCTTCTTTCTCAACGTACTTCTCCAACAAAAATTCAGGTTGATTTACTATCCAACATGTAATTACATCATCACAAAAAAAGGGCAATATTGCTCTTGTTGAGCAGCTATAATCGACGCATCTTTGTGTAAGAAGTTGGTTGATAGAAAATGAATTAAATATCTATCCAAACAAAATCCAAAAGAATTTAAAACGTTCTTTTCAATATCCAAAAAAAACCAAAAATCAATCAACTTCTATTTTTTAAAACGCTCTTTTAAATAACTATAAAAACACCAAAACCAATATCCTGGCCTATGCTGTAAAAAGCGATAATGGCAAAACCAAGTCCTATTTAAACTAAACCGAATGATCCTTAACCCTTTTTTAAACAATCCAACAATCTGATACCAAAATGGTATTCAAAAAATTAAAACCGCCTCAAAATTTTGAGGCGGTTTTGTTTTTATAAGAAAAAAGTTTCAGCGGCTCAATAATTTCAATGCATTCAAAAGGTTAGAAGCGTTTTCCGTTTTGACTTTTTTCTTCATTCACATTTTGTTTCTCGCTATATACAAAAACTTCGTGCCTTTGCGTCTTCGTGACTTAGTGTTAAAAAATAATTCTCGTAGAGAATTGTTTCAGCGGTTCAATTCGTTCAAGAGGTTGGAAGCATCCATTTACTAAGCAACTTTGTTTTAAATATACTTCGTTTCTTTGTGTCTTCGTGTCAAACAAAAAAAGTCGTTCCAAATTGAAACGACTTCATTTTATTTTAAAAACATCTTTTTAATTGTATTCCTGAATCTCCATAAAAATGTATGGGTCAATAGACGCATGAAAATCTAATTCTGTTGGCTCTTCTGATAATTCCATGGTTATTACTTTTTCTCCTTCACGCATTTGCCATAAAAATAAATGGGTATCAGGCGTAAACATAAAAAACAATTCTGGCATCATTTCTTTCAACTGACCATTCCAACAAGCTTCTTTTAATTTTTCGTGTTGAGATAAATAGTTGTTTGTATTTGGGGTGCTGTTATTCTCAGCATATTGCCTGTTGGCAAATTTGGTTCCTTGTACAAGAATTACTTCTTGATGAGTTGTTAATCTAGGCATAGGTTACGTTTTTTAAAACTTTTGTAAACCTATAACGAAGATTAATGACAGATTATTACATTTCTATAAAAAATAAAAGCAATTAAAAAACTTCTTTTACAACATTAGCAACTAACATTGGTCTTCCTAATGTATAATAGTGCAAAACTGGTACACCAGCTTTTTTCAATTCTTTCGATTGCTCTATCATCCATTCTTGTCCAATTTTTTCTACATCTAAATCCGTTTTACACGCCTGAACCGCTTCTGATAATGGCGTTGGTAAATCAATATGAAACGTTTTTGGCAAAATGGTCAACTGTTTTTTGGTATATACCGGCTTCAACCCTGGAATGATGGGTACGTTTATGCCAATTTCTCTACAGGCATTTACGAAAGAAAAATACTTTGCATTGTCAAAAAACATTTGGGTAATGATATAGTCTGCACCAGCATCTACTTTTGCTTTTAAATGTTTTAAATCCGATTCCATATTGGGTGCCTCGAAATGCTTCTCAGGATAACCCGCAACGCCAATACAAAATTTTGTTTTCATTGTGTTTTTCAAGTCCTCTTCCAAATAAATGCCATCATTTAAATTCTTAACTTGTTTTAATAAGTCTATGGCAAATTGATGACCTCCTGGTTCTGGTTCAAATGCACTTTCGTTTTTGGCCGCATCTCCTCGCAAAACCAACACATTATCTATCCCCAAATAATTCAAGTTAATCAACGCATCTTCGGTTTCATTTATACCAAATCCACCGCATATCAAATGTGGAACGGTATCAACGTTATACTTATTCATGATAGACGCACAAATAGACTCAGTTCCTGGACGCTTTCTCACCACTACTTTTTCAAAACTGCCATCAGCTCTTTTTTTAAACGTATGCTCACTTCTATGATACGTTACATTTATAAAAGACGGATTAAACTCCATCAATGGATCTAAATGACTATATAAAGATTGAATGCCTTTTCCTTTTAACGGTGGTAAAATTTCAAATGATACCAATGTTTTATTGGATTGACTGATATGGTCTGTTACTTTCATCTTTCTTTAATTATTATTAACTTTCTTTAAATCGTTTTTACGCTTTCAACCATTTTATAAACACTATTTTCAAAATAATTGTTCTACAGATTGTTTTTATTTATTTTGATGGTGAAGATAAATCCAATTAAAAAGAAAATCAAAGATTGGTCGTATTTATTTCAATTCGTGGTTTATTTTATAAAGTTTAATGCTTCAAATAACTTACATCCGCTAAATTTGTAAATAATGAATTTAACCATATATAGTAAAAATCTTGTAAAAGTTTACGGCAGCAGAACTGTTGTTAATGACGTCTCCTTTGATGTAAGTCAGGGGGAAATTGTTGGTTTACTCGGGCCAAATGGTGCGGGAAAAACAACATCGTTTTATCAAGTAGTTGGTTTGGTTAAATCCGATCAAGGTGAAGTATTTTTAAATGATACCAATATCACCAAACTGCCCATGTACAAACGCGCACAATTGGGTATTGGTTATTTGCCTCAAGAAGCAAGTGTTTTCAGAAAGCTTAGTGTTGAAGATAATATTACTGCTGTTTTGGAAATGACAAATCTTAAAAAATCTGAACAGAAAGAAAAACTAGAATCATTATTAAATGAATTTAGGTTGCAGCATGTTCGTAAAAACAATGGCGATACACTTAGTGGGGGAGAAAGAAGAAGAACCGAGATTGCACGAGCACTTGCTGTAAATCCGAAATTCATTTTACTTGATGAACCCTTTGCTGGCGTAGATCCTATTGCTGTTGAAGATATTCAAGAAATCATTGCCAAACTGAAATATAAAAACATTGGAATCCTGATTACCGACCATAATGTAAATGAAACTTTATCTATTTGTGATCGAGCGTATTTGTTGATTGACGGAAAAATATTTAAGCACGGTACTGCCGAAGAATTGGCAAGCGACGAACAAGTGCGTAGATTATATCTGGGTAGAAATTTTGAATTAAAAAGAAAGGATTATCTCCACGAACAAGCTTCGAATAATGATTTAGATGATTCAGGTTCTTAAATGATTCGTTTTTAAAATTCAAATTGAAGAAATAAATGGTTGAAACCATTACATTTTAAAACATTCCTTAACCCACGGTTTAAACCATGGGCTTTGTAAATAATTTTTACACATAAACGTTTCAACGGTTTTCTGAAATGATGTAGACCCAATCTATTCATCAGCATTTTTTCATATCTTTCATAAATGAAGTTTCTTGCTCCTGCAATATCAAAAATTGCCAGAATGCGTATTTGGCGCATTAAAAATTGGAGAAATCATCCTGTTGCTGCTCAACGAGATGTTTTGCAAGACCTTGTTACTACCGCTCAGTACACCGATTTTGGAAAAGCACATCATTTTTCAAACCTCTATTCACTTAAAGCATTTAAAGCGAATGTTCCCATTCAAGAATACGAAAACACCGCTCCATTTATAGAAAAAATGATGAACGGTGAAGAAAATATTTTATGGAATACACCCGTAAAATGGTTTGCCAAAAGTAGCGGCACCACAAGTAGCAAAAGCAAATTCATTCCTGTTAGCGAAGAAAGCTTGCAAGAAAATCACTTTAAAGCCAGCAAAGATGTTTTAGCCAACTACTACAATAATTTTCCATCAAGCGATTTACTCACTGGGAAAGGTTTGGTGGTTGGTGGTTCGCATCAATTAAATCAAGTTAATGAAGATATTCAATACGGTGATTTAAGTGCTGTGTTGATGCAAAACACACCGTTTTGGGGACAATGGCTTCGAACCCCCGAATTAAGCGTTGCGCTTTTAGATAATTGGACAGATAAAATAGAAAAGCTTGCAACGGCAACAGCTGATGAAAACGTAACATCAATTGCAGGCGTTCCTACATGGACGTTGTTATTACTTAAACGAATTTTAGAAATAAAAGGAAAAAATCACATCAAAGAAGTTTGGCCTAACCTTGAACTTTATATACATGGTGGCGTTTCGTTTATTCCTTACCGTGAGCAGTTTGAAAAAATTATGGGCGCGCCCATAAATTATCTTGAAATTTATAATGCGAGCGAAGGTTTTTTTGCTGGTCAGGAAAATCCAAATGATGATGGAATGACGCTATTTACCGAGCATGGGATATTTTATGAATTTATGCCCGTTGAAGAATATGGAAAAACAACGCCTTTAACTGTTGGATTAGATAAAGTGAAACTAAATCAAAACTATGCACTAATTATCAGTACTGCTGGTGGTTTGTGGAGATACTTAGTTGGAGATACCGTTTCTTTTACATCCATCAATCCGTATCGTATAAAGGTAACCGGTAGGTTAAAACATTATATCAATGCTTTTGGCGAAGAACTCATTGTAGAAAATAGCGATCGTGCCATTGCTATTGCAGCGCAAATAACCAATTCAAGGGTTTTAGACTACACAGCTGCGCCAATATTTTTTTCCGAAACTCATAATGGTGCTCACGAATGGCTTATTGAATTTGAACAACCTCCTGTTAATTTAAATAAGTTTACCCTTGAATTGGACAACGCATTAAAATCTTTAAACAGTGATTATGAGGCAAAGCGTTCAGGCAATATTGCACTCGAGCTTCCAAAAATTCAAATCTTACCTAATGGGATTTTCAATAAATGGCTTTTGAGTAAAAACAAATTGGGTGGTCAGCATAAAATACCTCGACTTTGCAACGACCGTAAAATTTTAGAAGAAATTCTAACCCTGATTTAATGTGGTCCTATTTTATTTATTACTTTCGCACAACATAATTTTATATTAAAATCATATAAAGCAAATACAAAAATGAATTTACTATCAGGAAAAGTTGCCATTGTAACAGGAGCTGCAAGAGGAATCGGAGAAGCGGTTGCGTTAAAATTTGCACAAGAAGGTGCTCATGTCGCATTTACTTATGTTAGTGATGGCAGTCGTGATAAAGCAAACGCACTGGTTGAAAAAATTACTGCAATGGGTGTAAAGGCAAAAGCTTATCAAAGTAATGCAGCTGATTTTAATGCGTGCGAAACTTTTGTAAATGATGTAATTGCGGAATTTGGACAAGTGGATATTTGTGTAAACAATGCGGGTATTTCAAAAGACAATTTGTTGTTGCGCATGAGTGTTGAACAATGGAATGAAGTGATTCAAGTGAATTTGAATAGCGTTTTTAATATGACAAAGCAAGTTATTAAGCCGATGATGAAAGCAAAATCGGGAAGCATCATAAACATGAGCAGCGTAATTGGTGAAATGGGAAATGCAGGACAAGCAAGTTATGCAGCAAGTAAAGCAGGGGTTATTGGGTTTACAAAAAGCGTTGCTAAAGAATTAGGAAGCAGAAACATCCGTTGCAATGCCGTTGCTCCTGGATTTGTTGAAACAGATATGACCAGTTATTTACAAGACGGAAACAGTGCTGATAAATATAAATCTTTAATTCCTTTAGGCCGTTTCGCATCGGCTGAAGACATTGCCAATGTTTGTTTATTTCTTGCTTCCGATATGGGTAGTTATGTAACAGGACAAACCATTAGCGCTTGTGGCGGAATGAATATATAATCGCATTCTTAACATTATGGCTGCTTTGCAAGTTTGGCGTTTGGGATTAAATGTTCAACAATCTATCATATATACAAGTGGGGTTGATTGTTCGTGTGAAATTCATTATCCAACAATTTAAAAATTTAGTATTATAAAAAAAGCTGCGAACTGTATTTTTATTTAATGGAAATCAATATTTTAAACGTTCATTTATACGTTTAAATTTCTTTATAAATCAATTACACTATTTCCTGTATTATTTTTTTAGAATAAACATTTCAACTTAAAACGTATACAATTTAGTTTTAGCTAAAATAAATCTTAGTTAAAAACTATAATTTTATATACCTTCAAAAAAATAGAAAATGATAAGTACATACGAGAAATTGTTATTAGAAAACAAAGCCTGGGCTACAGAACAAGTACAAATTGATCCAGAATTTTTTTCAAGACTATCACATATTCAAACACCAGAATTTTTATGGATTGGATGTAGCGACAGTAGGGTACCCGCTGATAAAATTACAGGAACTCAACCTGGCGAAATTTTTGTGCATAGAAATATTGCCAATATGGTGGTTCATACCGACATTAATTTATTAAGTGTTTTGGAATACGCTGTTGAGGTTTTAAAAGTAAAACACATCATTGTTTGCGGACATTATGGTTGTGGTGGAGTGAAAGCTGCAATGGGAAACCAATCATTGGGTATAATCAACAAATGGTTGAGAAA
>CANFUJ010000137.1 GCA_947450165.1 Chitinophagaceae bacterium | reverse complement strand
ACACCTAATAAAAATCAAAATCGTAAATGGAAATCAGAATGGGTATTCGGTGCATATAATGTGTACAGCAGAAAGAATCCTTATTTTATTTACTACGATCAATCAGGAAGTGCTGCTGAAGGGAGCTTAAGAATTCAAGCAAAGCAAGTTTCTATCTTCCCAATCATTCCGTCTGTAACTTGGAATTTTAAGTTTTAAAATAGATTTTTTAGGCCGTTCTTGTCGCATATACGGAGCTCTAATGAATAGGCCACTCCTACGGAGCTTAGTTGACTGTTTGTTTTATAGTTACAAAAAGTTCGTACCGACGAGGCTTTTTGTAACAGCTACATACTTTTGAAATTATGATATGAGTAAAAATTCAAAGAGGTCAAGTATTTTTTCTAACAAATTACTGATTAAACTTTTTAGCTCCTTAGGAGCGGCCTATTAATAGCTCCAGAGGAGCGGTATCATCATCTGTATTTTTTAGAGCCAGACACAATAATCATGTAAAATGTAGGGATAATTGTAGAGCACAATAGTAAAGGGATAAACCACCATTCTAAAGCAGATGAGTTGGTATAGGCGCCATCAATTTCTTTAAAAGTGATATATGCAAACATTGTCGTGATATTAAACAGAATAACGCGCATCATTCGCGAAGCCAATTTATATTGCTTGTGTGCATTCTGCTCGGTTATTTTTATTGGATAGTTAAACTTATGAGGGTTTTGATTTAGACTGAAAATTAAGACATAAACAAATGTCATAATAACCGGAAGCAACCAAATAGTATATTTACTCCCAAAGTCATTGGGTTTTCCGCTAAAGTCAAAATGAGTGGCAATAATATCAGGAAGTTTATTAAAATGATATATGGTGAATGCCCAAGTTGAAATCAATAGAATCAACGCACCATACTCTAAAAAATAATCAATAATTTCTTTCTTTATTTTTAAAGAAGGTCGATTATCATCCATTCTTTACTGTTTATTTACTTTGTGAATAAAACGAATAACCCCGCTTTTTTCTAAATCCGAAGTAATGCGAATTTCGTATCTGTTTGCGCCATCGGTTACCACCATCAAAGCAGTGTTAGGTGCAACACTACCCAGATTTTCTGCAAACATTATAAGTTCGTTGGTTTCATCATTTGCTTGTACAGTCAAATTCAAACTGATGGATTTATCCGTTAATCGCTTATTTGAAAGCAGCAACTTGCCATTATAAAACAACGAAATACTATCACCGTCAATTTCTCCATTATCGTAAAGGTCAATCTTTACAATATTGCTTTCAACTTCAATTGTTTTTATTACTAAATTTTTTCTTTTTTCCAACTTTGAAATATCTTCCGATGATTGTGTAGATTTTTCAATTTCTTTTGTGTTAGAATCTACAATATTTTCTTTATCAATTACATCTGTTGTTGTTGCTATATCAATTTTTGTTTCTGTTTTGTTTGTTGAAATAGTTGTTTTCTTAGGTGTTTCTGTTTTGGTTTTGGGAGTTGTGATTACTTTTGCAATAGCATTAGTTGATGTTTTTGTCTCTGCGTTATTTTGTGCTTTAGCGTAAGCTCCAGGATAATTTTTAATTAATGTTCTTCTGGTTAAATTGGTTAAGCCATAACCACAATTTCCTTTTTGATTAGGTGATGGAACCCAGTTTCCTTCCATGGTTTCTTCATCTCCTTTTTTGAAATAAGTTAATTTATGAACTTGAAAACAGTTGGTAATATTTAAGGGAATATTAGTTTTAATCCGTTCTGTTTCTTTTATTTCAATGTATTTTTTCTTGATATCAATAGTGCCTTCAACTTTACAAATAGTATAAAATCGCTTTCCATTTTCAGTAAAATAAGTGTAAGAAGACCCTGTTGCAGTGTTCCCATTTACTTCTAATTCAAGTACATATTCGCATTTTTCACCTGAGAAATTTCCGCGAGATGTACTCTTATCAATAAATTCTCCTTTCCATTGACCAGAAAAATTTTGAGCATAAACACTCAAAATAAATCCAAGCAAAAAAAATGTAATGATGTAAATACGTTTAAACATGGTTATTAAAAAATTTGTCCCCCGCAAAAATAAACATGATTTATTGACTAAAATAACTTCTTATGCTATGAAGATAGCAAAGAGTTCGTTAAATTTGGGCTCGAAATTTAAGAACATATAAATTATGATGATAAATATTACGTTACCAGATGGAAGTGTAAGGCCTTATGAATCAGGTGTTTCCTCAATGGATATTGCTAAATCAATAAGCGAAGGCTTGGCTAGAAAAGTATTAGCAGCTAAGATAAACGGTCAAGTTGTAGATGCTACTAGTCCAATAAGCGCGGATGCTTCATTGAAATTGCTGACTTGGGACGACAAAGAAGCGAAGTCTACTTTTTGGCATTCTTCTGCACATTTAATGGCTGAAGCTGTTCAATCTGTTTTCCCACATGCTAAATTTTGGGTTGGACCAGCTGTTGATAGGGGGTTTTATTACGACATTGACTTAGGAGACACAAAAATGTCTGAAGAAGATTTGCTTGTATTGGAAAAGAAGATGAACGAGTTTGCAAAGCAAAACAATGCTTTTGTTAAAAAGGCAATGCCCAAAGCTGAAGCCATTCAATATTTTACAGAAAAAGGGGATGAATATAAATTGGATTTGTTGAGCAATTTAACCGATGGGGAAATTAGTTTTTATACCCAAGGAAGCTTCACAGATTTATGTCGTGGTCCACATATTCCTTCAACAGGACATATTAAAGCCATTAAATTAACCAGCATTGCAGGAGCTTATTGGAAGGGAGATGAAAAAAACAAACAATTAACCCGTATTTATGGTGTTACTTTTCCCAATCAAAAAGAGTTAGACGAATACATTTTGATGCTGGAAGAGGCTAAAAAAAGAGACCATAGAAAATTAGGTAAAGAATTGGGCATTTTCACTTTTGATGATATGGTTGGTCAAGGTCTACCACTTTGGTTGCCCAATGGAGGAATTATTATTGAAGAGTTAGAAAGATTGGCTAAAGAAACCGAATCTGCAGCAGGTTATAAAAGAGTGGTTACGCCTCATATCGCAAAAGAAGAAATGTACCTTACAAGTGGGCACTTACCTTATTATGCTGATAGCATGTTTCCGCCAATGGAACTTGATGGTACAAAATATTATTTAAGGGCAATGAACTGCCCGCATCACCATAAAATATTTGATGCCGAACCTAAAAGTTATAAAGATTTACCATTCCGAATTGCAGAGTATGGTACTTGTTATCGCTACGAACAAAGCGGTGAATTATTTGGGTTGATGCGCGTGCGTTGCTTACACATGAATGATGCACATATTTATTGTAGTAAAGAACAATTTGCAGAAGAATTCAGGGCTGTAAATGAAATGTACCTGAAGTATTTTAAAATATTTGGCATTGATAAATATGTGATGCGTTTGAGTTTGCACGAGCCTTCAAAGCGCGGACAAAAATATATTGATGAGCCAGTACTTTGGGAACAAACAGAATCGATGGTGCGTCAAACATTAATTGAATCAAACATTCCATTTATTGAAGTTCAAGATGAAGCGGCGTTTTATGGTCCTAAAATAGATGTACAAATTTGGTCGGCTATTGGAAGAGAGTTCACATTGGCAACCAATCAAGTAGATTTTAATAGTGGTAACAAATTCAAATTGTCATATACCAATCAAAATAACAGTACCGATGTGCCGTTGATTATACATCGTGCGCCTTTGGGCACGCATGAAAGGTTTATTGGATTTTTATTAGAACATTATGCGGGTAAATTCCCGACATGGATTGCACCAATGCAAGTGAAGGTTTTGCCTATAAGCGATAAGTTCATGGATTATGCAAAGCAAGTTTTATCGGCGTTGAAAGCAGTTGGCGTGCGCGCAGAAATTGATGATCGAAATGAAAAAATCGGAAAGAAAATTAGAGATACCGAATTGATGAAGGTTCCTTATATGCTTGTAATTGGTGAAAAAGAAATGAATGAATCGCAAGTTTCGATTCGTAGACAAGGCAAAGGAGATCTAGGCGCTAAAGCTTTAACCGAATTTGTACAAGAGATTTCAAAGGAAATTGAAGATAGAATCGGAGAATAATTAAAATTGTACTATTTTTAATCATTAAAACAAAATTGTAAATTAAATTTTTTAAATGGCATTTCCTCCAAGACCCCCAAGGGGCGCATTTAATCCTCGCTTTAAAAAAGAACAACAACAAGAGCACCGTACCAATTTTATGATCAAAGTACCTGAGGTACGTTTGGTAGGTGAAAACATTACACCTGGTATTTTTGCAACACCAGATGCAATTAAAATAGCTCAATCCATGGAATTGGATTTGGTTGAAATTTCTCCAGGAGCTAACCCGCCCGTTTGCCGCGTCATCGATTATAACAAGTTTCTCTATGAAGAGAAAAAAAAGAAAAAAGAAATGAAGGCAAAGGCTAAAACCAGTGAGGTAAAAGAAATTCGTTTTACGCCAAATACAGATGATCACGATTTTGAATTTAAAGTAAAACATGCTGAAAAATTCCTTTCTGATGGTGATAAAGTAAAAGCCCACGTTCAGTTTAAAGGAAGAGCGATTATGTTTAAAGAAAGAGGCGAGTTATTGCTTTTGAAATTTGCAGATCGTTTAAAAGATGTTGGTGCTTTAGAAGGTTTACCTAAAATGGAAGGAAAGAGAATGTTGGTGATGTTTGCTCCAAAAGCACAACAAAAACAAAAGAAAGGCTCTGAACTTGGTAAATTGGTTGAAAGAAAAACCGAAGAAAAAGCAGAAGATACACCACCTGCAAAAGAAGCTGAATAATATTGGATTTAATATTTTTAAAAAAAACACTCAACTTTAAAAGATTGGGTGTTTTTTTTGTTCATAACTCACGGTATCAAACATAGGTTTGGGTTAAAGAATCGGCTAATTCATATTCGAAACTAAAAGTGAAATTTTTTGGGAAAACCGTTAAAACGGTTATGTGAAATCGATTGATTAGCCCACGGTTTAAACCTTGGGTTGTATTGGGAAAACCGTTTAAACGGTTATATGAAATTTATCGATTGTTTAGCCCACGGTTTCAACCATTTTATGATAAGCATATTTTTAAACCACCCAATCCACAATGCTATTTTCCCATTCCTTATTATACGCAGCCGTTATTTTGATGTAGTTGTCTGTAAAACCTTCAATGGTGCCGTTTTTGTTGGCTGATTCAAATAATACTTTTCTGGTTTCACCAATATGCTCTTCGTTGAACATCGCCGTTTTTCTATAACTGATGTTGCGCAAGATTTTGTTTCGTTCATTTCTAACCTGTATTGGAACGATTGGTTTCATTTCGATTGCCAATGTATTTGCACGTTCGGAGTAGGTAAACACATGTAAATACGATATATCTAGCGATTCAATAAAATGAGCCGTTTCTTTAAAATCTTCATCCGTTTCACCAGGGAATCCTACGATTACATCTGCACCAATACAAGCATGAGGCATGAGTTTTTTTATAAGGTTAATGCGCTCTGCAAACAATTCTTTTTTGTAGCGCCTACGCATATTCCCAAGCGTTTTATTACTGCCACTTTGCAATGGAATGTGAAAATGCGGCATGAACTTTTTACTTTGGCTCACAAATTCAATCATCTCATCGGTTAGCAAATTTGGTTCTATAGATGAAATTCTAAATCGTTCAATCGGCGCTTCTAATTCGATGCGTTTCATCAATTCAAAAAAACTTTCATCGTGCTTTTTTCCACCGGTATATCCTTTTCCAAAATCGCCCAAATTGATTCCAGTTAACACAATTTCCTTAGCACCAGCTCCGGCAATTTCTTCAATGTTTTCAATGATGTTGTCGATACTATCGCTTCTGCTTTTTCCTCTAGCTAGTGGGATGGTACAAAAACTACAATTGTAATCACATCCATCCTGAACCTTTAAAAATATTCGGGTTCTTTCTTTTATAGAGTGGGAGGGAACAAATACATTTACATCCTCAATATCACAACTGCATATTTTACCAGCATCGTTTTTATTTAATTCTTTAAGGTGCTGCGAAATATTGAACTTTTCTGCGGCACCTAAAACCAAGTTAACTCCGGGAATTGAAGCAATCTCATCAGGCTTTAATTGCGCATAACAACCAGTAATTACAACCATGGCTTCAGGTGCTTTCTTTTGAATTCGCCTTACCAATTGTCTACATTCTTTATCTGCATTTTCAGTAACGGAGCAAGTGTTTATCACGTAAACATCAGCAACTTCATCAAACGATTTCTTTTCAAAACCATCATTTTCTAGCATACGCGAAATCGCAGTGGTTTCACTGAAGTTTAATTTGCAACCCAAAGTATGAAGCGCTACCGATTTTTGCATGTGCGAATGTACTAATAAAAGATTTTTGTGCCGATGCCTTTTTTATAGATTTTTTGTTGAATGGTTTAAATGATTAAATGACTAACTTAGTTTTTCAAAATAATTCGATCACAATGAAGTATTTATTATTTGGTTTTTTATTGATGCATGTAGTTTCCTGTAACGCACAGAAATCAAACCCTGCTGAATTTAAAGCATCGTT
>CANFUJ010000136.1 GCA_947450165.1 Chitinophagaceae bacterium | reverse complement strand
GTGGTGTGGGCCGGGGTTGAACCGGCGACACATGGATTTTCAGTCCATTGCTCTACCAACTGAGCTACCGCACCTTTTCCCTTTCAGTATGGCAAAAATAAGGGTTTTTGTATTAATTTATGAATACTATTAAAATTTCTTTCGATTAATTTTTAAATCTAATTATTCTACTCGACCTCAACCCCCTTTAATTTCCATATTCACAGAGAAATTTTATACGCATAATCTTTAACTGCTCCCAATTAAAATTACTATCCGCCAATTCCTCTTGTGCTATTTGTAATGATGATGTATCGCAACTTTTAAAATAATCAATGATCTCTTCTTGCTCGTATTCATCCACCATATCATTAATTGCGTAATTTAAATTCAACTTCGTGCCACTGGCTACAATTGTTTCCATCTCTTCCAACAACTCATCTATACGCAAATCTTTATTTTTTGCAATCATCTCCAACGGAATCTTCTTATCTACATTCTGAATGATGAAGATCTTGTTGTTGTTTTTATTCAACACACTCTTCATCACAAAATCATCTGGCTTAATGATGTCATGCTCTTCTACATATTCCGCTACCATTTCGATAAATGGTTTGCCATATCGCATGGCCTTTCCTTTACTTACACCGCTAATCTTTTCCAACTCTTCCATAGTTGTTGGATACATCGTAGCCATATCTTCTAAAGAGCTTTCTAGAAATATGACAAATGGGGGTAAGTTCTTTTCTTTGGATACTTTTTTTCTCAATTCCTTTAGGGCATTCAACAATTTTTCATCTGTTGCACCTGTGTTCGACACTGCGGCTACTGCTTCTTCATCATCTGCATTAGCTTCTTCAAATAAATTGTTTAAAGCAATCATAAATGAAGTTGGCTTTTTCATAAAAGCCGTTCCTTTTGAAGTGATTTTCAAAACTCCATACTCTACAATATCCTTTTCCAGCAAATCATTCAACAACATTTGTCTGATTAAACTATTCCAGTAGTGAACCTCTTGATTGCATCCGCTTCCAAATACCTCAAGCGCTTCATGACGATACATTTGTACCTGCTTTGTAGATTTTCCGGTTAAGATTAACACCAAATAATCTATGGTAAAATGTTCGCCCAAAGCTTTCACCGCTTTTAATACTGTTACGGCTTCTGCTTTTGCTTCTATTTTTTCTTTAGGATTTAAACAGTTGTCACATTGACCACAACTTTTGCTATCATCGAATGCTTCACCAAAATAATAAAGTAAGGTTTTCCTTCTGCAGATACTGCTTTCGGCATATGATAACGTTTCGTTTATCAATTGAGCACCAACTTCTCTTTCACTAAGTGGCTTGTCTTTCATCAAATGCTCAAGCTTGGCAATATCTTTATGCGAATAATACAAAATACATTTTCCTTCCATGCCATCTCTTCCTGCTCTACCCGTTTCTTGATAATAATTTTCTATCGACTTTGGAATGTTATAATGGATTACAAATCGAACATCTGGTTTATCGATACCCATTCCAAACGCAATGGTAGCAACGATTACATCTACTTCCTCACCCAAAAATTCATCTTGTCTCTTAGCCCTCAATTTAGCGTCTAACCCTGCATGATAGGCAACTGCTTTTATGCCATTTGCCATAAGCATATTCGCCAAATCTTCGGTTGTTTTTCTATTCAGGGTGTAAATAATACCACTCTTATTTTTATGTTGTTGTATAAATCGAACAATGCTTTTATTGGTTTGCTCTAAATTTATTTTTGGCTGAATTTCGTAATATAAATTTGGACGATTGAAAGAGGATACAAATACTTCCGCATCTTTTAATCCCAAGTTTTTGATGATGTCGCTTTTTACTTTTGGTGTAGCAGTTGCTGTTAATGCAATGACAGGAACATCTGGATTTATTTGCTCCATCATTTCCCTCAATCGGCGATATTCTGGTCTGAAATCGTGCCCCCATTCCGAAATACAATGCGCTTCATCTACGGCGAAAAAAGAAACATTTATAGATTTAAAAAAAGCGATGTTTTCTTCCTTAGTCATGGTTTCGGGAGCCACATACAACATCTTCGTTTTGCCCGATGTTAAATCGTCTTTTACAATTTTTTGTTGTCCCTTATTTAATGTGCTGTTTAAAAAATGTGCCACATTATCAATGCTGCTATAGCTTCTAACCAAATCCACTTGATTCTTCATCAATGCAATCAAAGGTGATACAACAATAGCAACCCCTTCTTTCATCATGGCAGGCAATTGATAGCACAAACTTTTTCCACCGCCCGTTGGCATGATTACAAATACATCTTTACCCTCCAAAACAGCTTGAATAATTTTTTCTTGCGGTGCTTTAAACTCGTCAAAACCAAAATGCTCCTGAAGACTATTTTTTAAAGAAACGGAATTGTATTTTGATTCTGGAGCTTGGGTTTTTTTAACTGTGGATTTTTCTTTTTTTTGCGTTGCCATAATGATTTTCTTCAAGCCACTATTTTTTTAATATAGTTTTTCTTAAAGGTTTACGAAGTTAATATAAAACTTCTGCAATTGCAATCCAAATTGATGTTTATATTATATAGATTGGCTTTTCAATTTCTTTGCATTTTGCTTTATTTGATTTAGGTTTGCGCATTAATAGATGAACATAGATAATATCATATCAACTGGGATAAAAACCATTCAGCTTCAGGCTAAATCTGTATCAGATTTACAAGCATTTATAAATGAAGATTTTAAGTGCACTGTTGAATTGATAGTGAAAAGCGAAGGTCGTTTAGTGGTTACAGGTATTGGCAAAAGCGCCATTATTGCTCAAAAAATTGTTGCCACATTAAACAGTACCGGAACGCCTGCTTTATTTATGCACGCTGCAGATGCCATTCATGGTGATCTCGGCATGGTGCAATCGCAAGACATTATTCTTATTATCAGCAAAAGTGGCGAAAGCCCAGAAATAAAAGTACTTGTTCCATTTCTTAAAGGATTTGGAAACAAATTAATTGGCATGGGCGGCAATGTAGATTCTTTTTTAGCTAAAAATTGCCACCACTATTTAAATACAACCGTTGAATTTGAAGCTTGTCCCAATAACCTTGCGCCAACCACCAGCACTACAGCACAAATGGTCATGGGTGATGCACTTGCTATTTGTCTAATGGAGTTAAAAGGGTTTAAAAGCCAGGATTTCGCCCGGTTTCACCCAGGAGGAAATTTGGGAAAGAAGTTATATCTAAAGGTGTCTGATTTGGTTTCTACACAAAAGCCAATTGCTACAACACATTCATCGATAAAAGAAATCATCATTCAAATCACAAAAAGCAGATTGGGAGCTGTTGCCATTGTAAATGATTCACAACAAATTGCAGGTATTGTTACCGATGGCGATATCAGAAGAATGCTTGAAAAATATGATGATATAAACGCAATAACCGCTTCTGATATTATGAACCCTAATCCGAAGCAGATTTCTTCCGAAGCACTTGCTGCTGAAGCATTTGAGCTTATGCGCAACAACAACATCAATCAATTAATCGTATCTGATAACAATGTGTTTATTGGAATCATTCACATTCAAGATTTAATCCGAGAAGGAATTATATAAAATCAATTTTATGAACAAGAACAATTATGTTGCTATCATGGCTGGTGGAATTGGAAGTCGTTTTTGGCCAATGAGCAGAACAAATTTTCCGAAACAATTTCTAGATATATTAAATACAGGTAAAACACTTATTCAATCTACTTTCGATCGTTTTGCAGCGTTTATTCCGGTTGAAAATATTTATATCGTTACGTCTGACACGTACAAAGAGATTGTGATGGAACAGTTGCCTATGTTGAATCCTGATAATATTTTGTGCGAACCTTCTCGAAAAAATACAGCGCCTTGTATAGCTTATATCTCTTATAAATTATTACAATTAAATCCGGATGCAAATTTAATTTGTGCACCTGCCGATCATTTAATTTTAGAGCCCGAAAAGTTTCAAGAAACTTGTTTGTCTGCGTTGCAGTTTACATCTAACATTAAAGCGTTACTTACTTTAGGCATTAAACCCACGAATCCAAATACGGGTTACGGCTACATTCAGTTTGAACAACTTGCCGTTAGCGAAAACGTGTATAAAGTAAAAACGTTTACCGAAAAACCAGATAGAGATTTGGCTAAAACCTTTGTGGCTAGTGGCGATTTTTTATGGAACGCTGGTATTTTCGTTTGGCAAATAAAAAATATTGTAAAAGCATTTGAAAACTTTTTACCCGAATTGCATGAGTTGTTTTCAAGTGAGTTAGAAAGTTTCAATACTGAAGATGAAGGAAATGCCATTGATAGAATTTACCCGCAATGCGTTAATATTTCTATTGATTATGGCATCATGGAAAAAGCAGATAACGTTTATGTAATACCGGCTTCATTTGGCTGGAGCGATTTAGGAACATGGGCTAGCGCATACGATACCATTGAAAAAGATTATTTGGATAATGCAGTAGCGGGCAACAATGTGATGATTATTGATGCCACCAAAAACATGGTTCATGCCGATAATAAAAAACTGGTCCTTTTGCAAGGACTCGAAGATTTTATTGTGGTAGATACCAAAGATGTTTTAATGATTTGCAAAAAAGATAAAGAGCAGGAAATTAAAGAATATGTGGCTGAAGTAAAAAGAAACAAAGGCGAAAAATATATTTAATCAATGGGGTTAACCCACGTTAATTATTTCAAGTGAACTTATCCATTCAAAGTAAATTACCCAATGTAGGTACAACCATTTTTACAGTAATGAGTGCGCTTGCTGTAAAACACAATGCCATAAATTTAGGTCAGGGATTTCCAGATTTCCCAATGGATGAAAAGCTTACGCAGCTTGTTAATGAAGCAATGAATAAAGGGCAAAACCAATACGTGCATATGTGCGGTTTGCCGCTATTACGTGAACGCATAGCCGAAAAAGTAAACGAGGCCTATCAATCCAAAATCAATCCTGAAACCGATATTACCGTTACTCCCGGTGGAACCTATGCCATTTACACCGCATTCACAACAATACTTCAGCCCGGAGATGAAGTGATTTTATTTGAACCTGCTTACGATTCTTATATTCCCAATATTGAAATCAACGGCGCCATTGCTGTTCCCATTGCTTTAGAATATCCAGACTATAAAATCAATTGGGAAAAAGTAAGAGAAAAAATTTCGCCCAAAACGAAAGCGATAATTATCAATACACCACACAATCCAAGTGGCAGCTTGCTTACACATGAGGATATGATTCAACTCGCCGATATTGTATCCAACACCAATATTTTTATTATTAGCGATGAAGTGTATGAGCACTTGATTTTTGAAGGGAAAGAACATTGCTCCGTTTTAAAATATCCTGAATTATTTTCAAGATCGTTTGTTTGTTATTCGTTTGGTAAAGTATATCATTGCACCGGTTGGAAAATGGGCTACTGCATTGCGCCAGAAGCTTTAATGAAAGAATTTCGGAAAGTACATCAGTTTAACGTTTTCACTTGCAATGCACCCATGCAATATGCAATCGCTGATTTTATGCTTGAAAAAGAGCACTATTTAAACTTGGGCAAGTTTCTTCAAAACAAACGCGATTATTTTGCCGATTTGATGAAGCAAACCCCTTTCGAACCGCTTCCATCTTTTGGCAGTTATTTCCAATTGTATAGCTACAAAAATATTTCAACAGAATCCGAATCTGATTTTGCCATCAAACTTACGCAAGAAGCAGGCGTTGCATCTATTCCGGTTTCTGCATTTTATAAAACCCCGATTGATAATAAAGTACTTCGTTTCTGCTTTGCTAAAAACGAATCTACCTTAACTGCCGCTGTTGACCGTTTGGTTGCTTATTTCAATAAATAATTTCGTTTTTAATAAATTATACTAACAATTGTTAGTTTTTTAATTTTATTCCATTATTTTTAAGGTATAAAATATTTTTACCTATGTCTGTAATTGATTTAGAAAAAGCATTTCAAGATAAAATTGACAAAGAAATTAAGATAGAACCAAAGGATTGGATGCCTGAGGCCTATCGCAAAACAAACCTTCGTCAGATTAGTCAGCATGCGCACAGCGAAATCGTAGGCATGTTACCAGAAGGCAATTGGATTAGTCGTGCACCATCGTTGAAACGTAAAGCCATTTTAATTGCAAAGGTTCAAGACGAAGCTGGTCATGGTTTGTACTTATATTCTGCTGCCGAAACTTTAGGTACAAGCAGAGATCAAATGGTAGAAGATTTAAACAGTGGAAAAGCAAAATATTCTTCAATATTTAATTACCCAACTTTAACCTGGGCTGATATGGGAGCTGTGGGTTGGTTGGTTGATGGCGCTGCAATTTTAAATCAAGTCATGTTGTGCAGAACATCTTATGGTCCTTATGCGCGTGCAATGGTGCGCATTTGCAAAGAAGAAAGCTTTCACCAACGTCAGGGTTTTGAATCATTATTGGTAATGAGCAAAGGTTCTCAAGCGCAACGCGATATGTGTCAGGATGCCATCAACAGATGGTGGTGGCCTAGCTTGATGATGTTTGGTCCAAAAGACAGCGAAAGCACCAACAGCGACCAAAGCATCAAATGGAAAATTAAAAGAAAAACCAATGATGAACTTCGCCAACAATTTGTAGATATGATTGTAGAGCAGGTTAAATTATTGGGCATGACTTTACCCGACCC
>CANFUJ010000135.1 GCA_947450165.1 Chitinophagaceae bacterium | reverse complement strand
GATTTTGCTGCTTCCATGGTAAATAGTTTTAGTTAACTCCAAATTATAACATTTCATCTTTACTTTTTACCATTTATAAAATAATAAATTGTTAAAGCTTTTGGAATGAGTTGATTATACAGACAAAAATATTGAATTAGTAATTGTTTCAAATGATTTTAAATTCAATGGCTGGTTGTTTTTGTCATGTATTTTTTATCTGATAAGGTTTTTAAAAAAGCCACTAAATCTTTTTTATCTCTCTCAGAAAATTTAATTGGCTTTTGAAGTGATGCATCTTTATTGTAAGCATCTGGTACAATTCTATTGGTGTTGCTATAATATTCCACTACATCTTCTAATGTTTTAAACATGCCATTGTGCATGTATGGTGCAGTAAGTGCAATGTTTCTCAATCCTGGTGTTTTAAATTTCCCTAGATCCGCCAAATCTTTTGTTATTAAATATCTACCACTATCATTTAAATTTTTGCCATTAAACAAACCAATGTTTTTAAAATCATCATTGGTATAATCAATTCCAAAATGACAATCAAAACATTTTGAATCGTCGTTTACAAATAGCTTTCTACCGCGCTCTTCAGAAGCAGATAACTTTCCAATATTATTGCTCCAGTCATCAAATTTACTGTCTACAGTTTCTAAAGTATTTTCATACGCTTCAAATGCCAAACTCAAATTTTTTGGATTTGGTGTTGTTTTAAAAACTTGATAAAAATAATTTTTATAAAAAGCAGAAGCATTCAATCTTTCAATGGCTTCATCTATTTGCAATCCCATTTCATCTGGATTTTGAATGGGCATCAATGCTTGTTGCGCCAATGTTTCGGCCCTTCCATCCCAAAAAAAATAAGGACGGTTTTTCATGTTTAATACAGATGGTGTATTTCGTTTTGTACGAACCCCATTTATACCAACACTAAAATCTAAGGTGTCTGAGAACGCAAATACAGGATTATGGCAACTGGCACAACTTACTGTAGAATCTTTTGAAATAATTTTTTCATTAAAAAGCAACTCTCCTAGTTTTTTTTTCGAATAGATGGTTGCATTTTTTTCTTTAAACGCAATCGATAACATTATAAAAAAAACGAAGCTGAGAAGAGAAATGAAATATTTTTTTTGCATAAAAAACAATTTTTTAAAAATACCAACATGTTGGTATATCATACAAACCAACCCGTTGAAAATCAATTAGAAAAAGAAATTCGCTGCATGAAATTTCTTCATTAATGAACTAAAATGAACTTATTTAAACGTAAAATTATTGTCTATTTAGTTTAACAAGCATTATCTTCGCTTTGGTTTTTCATAGGATATTGGATTTTAAAGCGGGACTAGATTTTTATCTTGGTCCCTTTTTTTTTATTTTCAACAACCCCGTTTCATTCATTTCAATTATTTCCTCTGACATTAAATAGTGAATGACTTCATTTGTATTTTCTACATTAGTTGTGTTGAGGACTTTCAAAATGTTTTGAAATGAATGTTCACCTTGACTCAATAACTCAAAAATTTTTAAATTGATTTCTTCAAATTCTGAATCATTTAAATTATTTTTTTTATTGCTTGTACAATTATCACATTTACCACATTTTTTAATTTCTAGATCATTAAAATAAACACCAATGATTTGACTTCTACATTGGCTTTCATTTGTGGTGTATTGAATCATTTGATTTACCCTTTCAGCGTGCTTTTCTTTTCTAATGCGCAGGTTTTCTAAATCAAACTTAAACGCATCTACGTACATTCTGTTTTTTGTAAGCACCACTTGCGGAGTTTCTGCTGCAGGTTGATAATTGATCACTTGGTATTTATGCAAGGCCTGAATTTTTAAACGAACT
Organism: Chitinophagaceae bacterium; assembly: GCA_947450165.1. Classification (GTDB taxonomy): domain Bacteria; phylum Bacteroidota; class Bacteroidia; order Chitinophagales; family Chitinophagaceae; genus Ferruginibacter. Next base: position 4,855 of record CANFUJ010000135.1, on the reverse strand, counting down.
ACTTCAATCGGTGTTGATGAAATTTTTGCAATGCGGGTTTCGTGAATGTTTGTGGGATAATCAAATATGCCTTCATAACTCCGTAACAAAGCTTTAATGATGGGCTCTAACGCTGGATTGTTATGTTCAAAATCATAAAGCGCTTCTTTTGAAGTGGTAAATACAATTTTTGATGGTTTAAAATTTTGCTCATTAAAATAAAGTAATCCTTCTTGAGCAATGGCCTGTAATCCATACGTAGCTTGCAATACATTCCATTTAAAGTTTGTGGCAAAATCAACAATATCAAAATCAAAAGATTGACCTTCGCCAATACCCGCTGGCACTTGCAAGTAATTCATCAAATCGGTGTATAGTTTTTTCAACTGATTCGAATCTGGATATCTTAAATCATTTAGTTTTTCTAAATCCTGAATTTCATGTGGCGAATACAATAAAACAGCATCTGCATTTTTTCCATCTCTTCCTGCTCTTCCTGCTTCTTGATAATAATTTTCCAAGCTTTCGGGTATGGCAAAATGAATCACCAAGCGCACATCAGGCTTATCTATGCCCATTCCAAATGCATTTGTACAAACAATAGTTGTGCATTGATTTGAAATCCAATTTTGTTGTTTGACTGAACGTTCAATACTGCTTAAACCAGCATGATAATAATCTGCATTGATTTGATGTTGCTGAAGTAATCGAGCTACTTCCTGGGTTTGCTTTCGGCTTTTACAATATACAATGGAGCATTCTTTATTATTTTTTAAAAGCTCCACCAAATGATGTGGCTTAGATGAAGGTATTCGAACTTGATAACTCAAATTTGGGCGAGAAAAGGATTGTTGAAATCGTTTTTGAGCACCCGTAAATTTCAATTTTTCACAAATATCATTTTGTACGTCCAAAGTTGCTGATGCTGTTAATGCAATGATTGAAACCTTTGGCAATTGTTTTCTAAGGTTTGCAATTTTTAAATACGAAGGTCTGAAATCATAACCCCATTGCGATATACAGTGTGCTTCATCAATGGCAATCAAACAGGGTTTTATGGCGGGTAAATATTCTTCAAATAAATCCGTTTCTAATCTTTCGGGCGATACATATAAAAACTTGTAATTGCCAAAAGCCGCTTGTTCTAAACATTTTTTTACTTCTGTGAACGTCATTCCCGAATGAATGAATATAGCCGAAATGCCTTTGCGCTCAAGGTTTTCAATTTGATCTTTCATTAAAGCAATGAGCGGACTAATCACCAAACAAATGCCATCGAGCATCATGGCAGGCACTTGAAAGCATATGGATTTACCACCACCAGTTGGTAATAAAGCAAGCACATCTTGATTGGCTAAAACAGCTTCTACAATATCCGATTGGAGCGGCCTGAACTGATCGTGCCCCCAATATTTTTTTAATATGGATAATGCTTCACTCAAAATATGCTTTAAAATTAGATTACTTTCTTCACAAATAAATTTAAAGAAATAATGGCCAACATTACATCACTAAATCCCATGGCTAGCGCCGAAAATGTTGGGGTAAGTAAACCAATTGCAGCAATAGGAATGGCAATGATGTTGTATGCAAATGCCCAAAATAAATTTTGCTTTATGGTTAAATAAGTATGTTTTCCCAATCCCATGGCTTCTGGCAAATGGCTTAATCCTTGATTTAACAACACAACATCTGATTGTTGTAATGCCAATTGTGACGCATTTCCAATTGAAATGCCAATGGTAGATTTAGCAAGGGCCGGCGCATCATTAATGCCATCGCCCACCATAGCGGTAGGTTTTAGCAAACTCAACCTTTCTATTTGTTGCATTTTTTGCAATGGCGATTGTTCAGCATACACCTGTTTGATGTTTAAGGCTGTCGCTACAGCATTTGCTTTTTCGTTTAAATCTCCTGTAAGCATTATGGTTTCTATACCATGTGTATTAAACCATTCAATTACATTTTTTGCTTCAGGCCTAATTTCATCCATCACATCAATCCAACCGATTATTGCTTTATTTTTTAAAAGATAAATATGATGGTTGTCTGCATTAATTTCTGCTGGTAAAATCTTTTTAGACCCAATTTCGTACGCATTATTTTGGTCATCAACTGCTTTTATACCAATGCCTTTTATCTCTTCAATTTGTTTCCATCTGATTAATGTTGATTTACTCCAAGCGTTTACAATAGATTGAGCAATGGGATGTGTTGAATATTTTTCCATTGAAAAAACAATAGACATAAATTCATTTTCATCTATTGTAGATTCGAATTGTTGAATGACAAATTTTCCAGTTGTTAAAGTGCCCGTTTTATCAAAAACAATTTGTCGTATGGATTTAAATAATTCCAATATTGATGCATTTCTATAGATGATTCCTTTTTTAGCCGCGCGTCCTAATCCTACGGAAATTGCAGCGGGCGTGGCCAATCCCATTGCACAAGGACAAGAGATGACGAGAACAGCAATGGCGCGCATGATGGCGTCGTTTAAAGCTACATCTACAAAAAAATAATTTATTAAAAAAACGACAATGGCAATACCAATTACTGTTGGCACAAAGATGGCACTTATTCTATCTGCCAATTTTTGCATAGGCGGTTTTTGAGATTGCGCTTGTTGAACCATTTTCACAATACCTGATAAAACGGTTTCATTTCCGGTAGCCGTAACTTGCGCTTTTACTGATCCTTCATCCAGCAAACTGCCTCCGATTAAAAAGTCTTTTTTTGTTTTGGAAATGGGTAAACTTTCACCTGTAATAATGGATTCATCCACTGCACAATCGCCCCATAATATTTTACAATCTATAGGAACTTGTTCACCCGTTTTTATTAAAATCAAATCGCCGGTTTTTAGCTGGGTGTTTTCAATTGGAAAAATAAGTTCTTGATGATCGCCATCAAAAGCAATCATGTTTGCCATGATTTTTTGTGCCTTGGTTAAGGTTTTCAACGATTTCTGTGTGGCCTGCATTGAGGACTCTTCGAGATAATTTCCCAAAAAAACGAGCGTGATAATTGAAGCGGTGGTTTCAAAAAAAAGATATTGATGATTGTGTAAAATAAAAACACCAACGATTGAATAGACAAATGAAACGAGCGCACCTAAAGCCACCAATACGTTCATGTTGGGAACGCCATTTAGCAAACTATTCCATCCGCTTTTACCAAAAAATTTCATGCCCAAAATAAACACAGGCAAACACAGTATAAGTTGCAACCAAGGATTATTTAACCAATGCAAAGGCAGCCATAGATGAAACATATGCAGCATCAATGTAGCTGTAAAAGGAAGGGTAAACAGAAACCTTTGTTTATTGTTGTGCAGCCATTTTTTTTTCGTTTCTGTAGTTGCTATATTTTCGGAAACCACTTGATAGCCTAAAGCTTCAATACCAGATTTAAGTTCAGTTAAAGGTAGATTGGGTTCATTTAAAAACAGCACTTTTCCATCAATTGAATTAACAGAAACGGCTTGCATTCCTTTTTTTTCAAGAAACTTTCGGATGCTTATAGCACAATTGCTGCAATCCATCCCTTCTACTTGCCAATCTATTTGATTCATGCTACAAAAATATAAGTTTAAAATAATGAACTAGTTACTAAATCTGAAAATATATTTGTATGATGGAAATCACATTTAATTTATCCGAAATAAATCAAGTTGCCGAAAGTTTGATTAAAGAAATGGCAAAACCTTGTTGTGTAGCTTTTCATGGAGAAATGGGTGCTGGAAAAACCACCATCATTTCTGCCATTTGTTTGGCATTGGGCATAAAAGACAATTTGAGTAGTCCAACATTTTCAATCATTAACGAGTACCATTTGCCGAACGGCAACCCTTTTTATCATATCGATTTGTATCGATTAAAAGATGCAAACGAGGCGATTGGCGCTGGTGTTGAAGATTGCATATATTCTGGGCATTATTGTTTTTTGGAATGGCCTGAGCGCGCTAAAGCATTATGGCCAGAAAATATCAGGCATTGTTTTATTGAATCTGTAGATTCCAATCATAGGAAGCTCAAATTAATTTTGTAATTTGGGAATACAAAGTCAAAATTTAAAAGTAAAAAGTAAAAAAAGTATTTCAACAATTTCAACTTTTGACTTTCGATTTTTGACTTCTAAATTTTTACTTTTTAATTTATTTATTACCATGGCAACAACTAAACCTTTTGTATCAAATTCATTTACTTATGAAACCCTTGAGGAGAAACTGGATATAAAAGCAAAAGGCGAGTCGTTGTTTATTGGCATGCCCAAAGAAAATTCATTTAATGAAAATCGGATTGCGCTTACCCCAGAAGCTGCAGGCGTATTGATTGCCAATGGTCATCAGGTGGCAATGGAAACCAATGCTGGATTAGGTTCTAACTACAGCGATAAAGATTTTAGTGAAGTAGGTACAAAGATTGTTTATGATAAAAAAGAAATTTTCAATTGCGATATTATTGTAAAAAGTGCACCAGTTAGTGAAGAGGATTGCGAGTTATTAAAACCAAATACCACCATCATTTCGCCGATACACATGGCGATTATGAAAAAAAATATTTTGGAGAAAATGATGGAGAAAAAAGTTACTGCCATCAGTTTTGAAAATTTAAAAGACGACAGTGGCCACAATCCCATTGTGCGTAGTATGAGTGAAATTGCTGGAAGCGCGGTGATGCTAATTGCTGGTCAATATTTAAGCAATGCCAATAATGGAAAGGGTGTTTTGGTTGGTGGTATAAGCGGCATTCCACCTACAAAAGTGATTATAATTGGGGCAGGCATTGTTGGCGAATACGCCGCCAGAACAGCACTAGCTATGGGTGCGAGTGTAAAAGTTTTCGACAATAGCATTTATCGTTTGAAGCGTTTG
>CANFUJ010000134.1 GCA_947450165.1 Chitinophagaceae bacterium | reverse complement strand
CAGAGCACTCCTTAAAGAACTCGAAGACCTTACTAAAGAACTTATCGACCTGAAGTCGAGGATAGCAGAAGCCAACAGACCTATCCAAAAGCAGATCTACCGTCTATCTGAACTAAAGAGTGTATGTAGCGAATTGAGTGCACTTTCCTGTGAGAAACATTACACTTACGAAAATCGTGAGGCTGCTGTTTTGAAAGTACCCGTTATCGAACTTCAGGAAAGAGACCAGATGGTATTGTCATTAGAACTTGAGATCGAGCGTATTCAGGATCAGCTGGATCATTTCAATCACGTCACTACGGTTTAGTGTTTTTTTTTAAAAAGGTCGGAGGAAAATATATCCAACCATATTGTTTTGATGAAGACGGCGAGTAAGATTTCGATGTTAGGTTTGCTCCGTAAAGTCGGACATTCCATGTCAGTCATTCAACATTTATTAACTTAAAATCTCTTTTGTCAAGCTTCATCACTCTTTAAGATATTTTTTCTCCGCCATTACACTACTCCGTATATGAGGAGGTTTCGGCCTCCTCATTTTTTAAAAAATCATTTTGTACAGTATTAATTTTCAATAAAAATCAAACAAGTAATATTCTAAAAAAAATCTACTATTTTAAAAACAAATAAAACCTAAACCATGACTACAATCCATCAGTTTGTTGAAGTTATTTTTCCTGCAATCCTCAAGTCAAGAGCCATAAATGGTTTTTCTTTCAAAGCTAATGACAGCGAAAGAGATAGTATTGTAAATAAACATTTAAAGGAAGTAGATTATTTAAATTACCTCACTATGCTGAAAGGTAGATTCAATCTATTAACTGGCCTTAACACAATGACTTTGAAAAATGTATTTAATCCCTTTCCGTTAATATCGCTTTTTGAAAATTATAATACTGAGGATGAACTTAGAATTATATTTCATTTAAAGGAGATTGCAAAACTAGAGTTCACCGAATTCATAGAAGGATATTTAAATCAGTCGAATGAAAAAGAGTTTGAAACATTTGGAACGGAAAACATTTTGTGTGAATCGCACATCAAAGCAATAGTTGATTTAATAGCAGATGAAAAATTGAATGCGCTTTACAATGAAAAAAGAGGAAATCGCTTTTTGGGAAATATTAAGGATTATGGATTTTTTGACTAGTGGTTATTGAATGTAAAAATTCGAATTATTAGATCAACCTTTCATTTTTAAAAAATAATTAGAAATAAATAAATCGCATCGTTTATGAAAAAAATATTTTTTTTCTTATTGACTTTTTCAATGAAAATTGTTTTTGCACAACACAATCTGACTGCTGCTCCATGGCATGATAAAGTGGAAAGTGCGTTGGCTTTGATAGAGGAGCATGATGTTTTGATAATAGTACAAAATTTGGGATTGATATAAAGTCAATCAAACTATCAATTTTTAAAAAAAGTAAATTTTATATAAAATGAAAGAAAACAACAACATCGATTCTGGCTTTTATTTTTTGATACGCATATTCGGATTTTTAATAAGTCTAATTTTTAAAATAATACTATTTCCGTTTAGGGTATTTTGGCACAATAAAAATTCACTGAATGTAACCAGGGTGCGCATTGAAAAATTAAAATGGTTATGTAGTTTTTATTTCAGAGCTACGCGTATGCCTATAAGCAGTAAATCTTTAGCTAAAGAAAACAAATAAATCACAATATTTACTCTGTAATAAATTATTATATTTATAAAATAATGTATTAAGTTTGAGTTGGAAAAATAAATGTGGAGATCAGGACCCACAATAAAAAACGGGATAAATAAAAACTAAAAATGGGACGTTTAAATGATTTAATTACGATCAACAAACATCAATTTACTGAGATGATATTGGATGGTGCACAAAGCTCTACAACAATACTTGTCGAATGTAACAATGTAAGACAAATTATTGAAGTAGCTTTAGTTGCCTCAGAGAAAATGAAAACACATGATGTCTTTTATCAACCCAATTCTGATTTCTATATGGACTTGGAAATAGGAGAAATTACAACGGAGGAATATTATAAACAAGCGTTTGAGGATTACCGTAATTACTTTGATAAACATCGAGTTACACTAATAACTAGGGTCATAAAAAGACTTTTTAATTACTCGAAAAATAATGAAGAGCTCAAGTTGGTCGACTACCCGACTGACAAAAAAATGATATTGATTGTTGAGAATTTCAATTTTTGGGATCTTAATTCACAATCTTATATTACACAACTTTCTGAAAAAAATCCGAATATTATTGTGATCGGACAGCTTCGAAGTGATTTCGATTTTGCACTCGGACATATTGATATTGGAGTTAAATCTGGCAAGGGAGGCGCTTCTTTTGTTTCATTAGATTTTTAAAATTCCTCTAACCATAACAGCGTGTAATATTGACATGCTTCAGGCGTAACACATAGTGTATCTCTTAATCAAAAAACATTAGTGGAAACTTAAAACCTTTCACTAAAAAAAGCAAAATAATTATCCAGATAATTATTTTAAATAAGAATCTCATTAGTTGATCTTACAACTTTTAAAATTTATGATTGAAGAATTAATTAATAATTTAAATGAGTTGAATTATGAAGAAGCTTATCAACTGTCAATTTTAGAAAAATTTAGTGCTGATTTTAATAGCTATTTATCAAAGATGAAAGTAGTTAAATATTTGATTTTGGGCGAAAACCCATTAAGTTGGAAAACATATGTTTATAATACTAAAGGTACCGGAGGGTTTATTAATCCAATTAATGATGCTTTTGGTTTAAACTGCAATTCAGAAAAGAGGCTTGATGCTTGGGCCAATAAAGGAATTTTATTTTTAGATATTTATCAATTGTTTGATGTAAAAAATAATCAAGGTTATAATTTAAACAAAAAAAAGAATAAAAATAGTTTGAGAGAAATTTTGATGAAATCAAAAATAAATTATGAAAATGAAAAATTGAATTACCCGATATTTAGAACAAAAAAAGCAATTATATACTTACAAGAAAAACTAAAATCAAAAAATATAAAAGTCGATAATGATGTAAAAGTTGCTTTAATGATGCCCCAACTTACATCTTTGCCTATTTTTAATTACTTTTCTAATAATGATAATAAAATAAGTTTAAATGATGTAGAATTTTCAAGTTCTTTTAGGGAATTAAATGCTCAGCCTTCTTATAAAAGTATTTGGGAATACATTATCATTCCACGTCATAAAGCAAATACAATCGGCGGAAGCAACAACCCAAAATCAGAATTAATAAAACTAGCATTAGACTTATGACACTACTTAAATTAAAACAGATTTTTTCTCAACTTCCTGAAATGATTAAAAACGATTTTGAGAAAGAATCTTTTCAAACTTGCTGGTATGGCTCGGCTGGTTTAGATACCAAAATATTCGACTATTTTAGTAATATTAATACTCCTGATAGTTTATTGACCCAAGAATTATTAAACAATAATCCTGTAAGAGTTTATTTTTTTACTGATAATGATTATCTTTTTGGAAGCGATAATCAATTAGGATATCTCAATAAACATTATAATTTTCAAAACGGAATTAGTAGCCCATTTCAATATGAAGGGCTTGTAAGAATTGGTGAATGTATCACAAGTTTAATGTTTGCCAGACGCTATAAAGCTAAATTAGTCAGATATGTTATAGATTGCCTAAGTGTTTATTGTTTTTATATCTCAATCAAGGATGAATTATTTGAAGAAATATTAATTCAAAAGAAATTTAAAATTGATCTAGCTTGTCATGCAGGGGGGTGGGCAGGTTCAGGTCCTTTATTGCTAAATGATTTAGGTGCAAAGTTTTTTTTAGGAAACTATAATGGTGTTATTGAACAGGATTTTAATGTTCAACTAATTAAAAACAATGTAAAATGGGGTTTATGTGGACAAGTTGGAAATGTCTCTTGTCCTTTTTATAGGATTATATGTCAATAATGTGATCGGAATTTCTAAATCCAACTTTAAACATATATCCGATCCATACAACACCCTGTTTAATTTTAAACATCAAAACATCAACCATTATTCCTCTCCTGAATTTTCTTATCATTCTGTACCTTGTCCCAATATTTTTTGGCCACCAACAACATTCCAAAACTTTCGCCGTCTTCTTTGCCCAAATGTTTGTGGTGCATCTTATGTGCCCAACGAATTGTTTTTACATATGTGTTATTGCTTCTGGTAAACCACTTGAAACGTTGATGAATAATCACTTCATGTACTATAAAATAACCTAAACCATAAAGTGCAATCCCAAAACCAATGGCTGCTACCCAATAATAATGATGTTGTAAACCCAACATAATGCATAACCAACTGGGAATCGCAAAGATTAAAAAGAAGGCATCATTCTTTTCAAAAAAACCTGGTGAAGGTTGATGGTGATCTTCATGCAAAAACCATAAAAATCCATGCATCAAATATTTGTGCGTTAGCCATGTAATGCCTTCCATTATAAAAAAAGTGCCCAATACAATAGCAATAAAAATTAGTGGATTCATAGAAATGTTCTTAATAGGGTGAAAAACATAATTTGTATTAATAACAAATGTAGCGCGAATTTGTTTTGCTTTTCAAAATTACAAAAATGAAAAACGAGTAAAAATAACATGCTGAAAATAAACCAACATGCATAATTAAAAATGGGAATCTCGCCCGTTCCTCCCCAAGACCAATAACCCAAATGAATGGCTACAGGTTCCATCAGCCAATCAAATATTAAAGCCAATGTAGCCCCATCAACAATTACAGAAATTGTTTTCAAAATTGGCTTTTTAATGGTTTCATCAGCGTCAATTTTTTTAACCAATTTAAACAACATCATGTGCATACTACTGCCACAACAAAACATAACCGTAAACCAATTGATGCCAATAATAAATGGCACGTTTAATACTTTTGGACCTAACGTATTCCCGTATGCGTAATCACCAAATAATATGCCGGTGCGGGTTCCAATGATTTCAATTATGATGCCACCAATAAAACATGTTAAAAGAAAAAGATAAAAAGAAACATTGCAGGTGTTTTGCGTATATAATATCAACCCAAACATGAGCAACAAATTCAGCGGAGACGACGCAACAATTAAATCGCTTTTGAAACCCAAAATACCAATCAAACCTACAATATGAAAAACAATGGCAATGATAGTCGCGATTTGAATTCTGGTTAATTTATTAAAATAACTAGTCCCGAGCATATTTCTTTTTTATTAATTCTGATGTGATATGGGCGCTCTTTAAACATAATGGAATGCCACCACCAGGATGAACCGTACCACCGCAAAAATACAATCCATTTATTTCTGATGAAAAATTAGCTGGCCTGAAAAATGCAGCGAATTTCGAATTGGAACTTGTGCCATATAACGACCCTTGATAAGTACCCGTTTTTTGTTCAATCGTTACAGGATTCAAAATCTCTTCTGTTTCAATAAAAGATGCAATATCTGTTTTTAAAATTCGATTTAATTTTTGAATGATGTGCTGTTTTGCTTCTTGTATCAACGTTGACCAATCTTGCCCATTATTGGTTGGGGCATTAATCATCACAAACCAATTTTCGCAACTATCAGGTGCTTGATTGGCTTCCATTTTGGATGTTATATTAATATAAATTGTAGGGTCGTTGAAAAGCGTTTTTTTATTAAATAGATGATCAAATTCTACATCATATTTTTCGCTAAATAAAATATTATGTAAGCCTAGTTGCGAAAATTCTTTTTTAATGCCCCAATAGAAAATCAATGCACTGCTGCTACGCTCAATCTTTTCAAGCGTTTTTACTTTTGCCGAAATTTGTAATAAATTTTTGTAGGTATAATACACATCGCCATTGCTTACAACTAATTCGGCGCTTATCAATTCTCCATTTGTAATTATTCCTTTTGCGTTTCCTCCTTCGTGTACAATTTTTTCAACACTACGATTAAAATGAAATTGTACCCCTTTTTTTATTGCCAGTTTATACAACGCATTGGTGATGTTTATCATCCCACCCTTTGGATAAAACGTTCCTTGGTTTTGTTCGAGGTGTGGAATCAAACTCAGCATTGCCGGCGCTTTGTAGGGATTACTGCCATTATACGTGGCAAATCGATTGAAGATTTGTACCGCTTCTTTCGATTTAAATTGTGTGGTATTATATTGATGTAAACTGTTGAATAAATAAGGCAGCTTGATGTTTTTCAATGCATTTATCACCCTTTTATGCAACCAGGTTTTGGATAGATGCAATGAATGATTTAAAAATATTTCACCAATATTGTCATACAAGGTTTCTGCTTTGGATAAATAATTTTTTACACTATCGGGTTGTTCTCCCAGTTTCGTTTGAAATTCATTGGCTAATTTTTCTCGATCAGCGTATGTATTCAATTGAATGCCATTTTCAAAAAAATAATGACATACAATTTCTACTTCTTGATATAGAAAATAATCTTCAATGGGTTCATTGGCTAATGCAAAAAGTTCTTCGATGTTTTGCGGCTGAGTAAATAAAGAAGGTCCTGCATCAAAACGATATCCATTCTTTTCAAATGCAGATAATTTTCCACCCGGATAATCATTTTTTTCAAACACATGAACATCATAACCTTGTACGGAAAGTCTTATGGATGCTGCAATTCCAGCAATGCCACTTCCAATGATGATTGCTTTTTTCATTGAAATTATTTTACGAATACAGGATGGGCATTTAAATATTCAACCAGTTGCGGAAATGCAATTTTAAACCAT
>CANFUJ010000133.1 GCA_947450165.1 Chitinophagaceae bacterium | reverse complement strand
GAGGATGCTATAAAACGATTGACAAATCTTATAGAAATAAACGTTAACGCTAAGGAGAAGAATAATATTCAAAGCGAGGATTTAATAAAAATTGCAAATTACTACACCGAAAAAATCAGCTTAAATAAACAACGCATTTTTACTTTAAACTTAAAAAGAGATTCTTGCAATCAAAAAATTGATGAAATTAGAAATCGTTTAAATGAATTTAATGCTCAAATAGATGTTTTAGATCCGCCAAAACAAATTGGTCAAATTATTTTGCAGGTTATGTGTAGCCAAGCTGGACCAGCCAATATTGATTTTAATTATTTCACGGCAAATGCAGGATGGACGCCATCTTACGACCTTAGAATAAAATCAATCGATAACAGTTTTAAAATCGTATATAAAGGACTTGTATTTCAAACCACAGGCTTAAACTGGAACGGTGTTAAATTAAATCTCAGTACAAATAATCCCAACCAAGGAAATAGTATTCCAGAAATAACGCCAACTTTTCTTCAGTTATTTAACCCCATTGTAGCTTATAAAGATGTACAAATAAATTCAGTAACTGCAATGTCTGCTCCTGTTATGCGGCAAGAAGATTTGGAAGTTGGATTCGCTCCCAAAAAAATGCCTAGAGATGTACAAAAAGAAACTGTTGCAGATTATGTTACCCTTAAAGAAAGTCAACTCAATACCAATTTTGAAATCAATTTACCTTACGATATTCCTTGCGATGGAATTGGATATAGTGTAAGTATAAAAGAAGAAAATATTAATGTAACCTATCAACACACTGCCGTTCCTAAATTGGATAACGATGCATTTTTAGTAGCTAGATTGAGCAGCTGGGATAGTTTAAATTTAATGCCTGGTGAAGCCAACGTAATTATGGACAATGTTTTTCTTGGCAAATCTTATCTCGATCCAAACACCACATCAGATACGTTGAATTTTTCATTAGGAAGAGATAAACGCATTTCAATTGATCGCAAACAAATTAAAGATTACAAAGCACCAAAAAGGAATGATTTTAAAACAGAATCTTTTACTTACGAAATAACTGTAAAAAACAACAAGAAACAATCCGTGGAAATGTTGGTTAAAGATCAACACCCAATTAGTCAAGTTAAAGAAATTGAAGTGAGTTTAACAGATAGCGGTGATGCTGATGTGAATACAGAAACTGGCATCATGAGTTGGATGGTGAAATTGAAACCAGGAGAAAGTAAAAAATTAAGATTCAGCTATCAAATCAAATATCCAAAAGATAAAATCTTACAAGAATACAAATAGCCGTCAATCAAATAAATTCAACTGCTTCATGTTGGCATTTATTTTAGATGATTTAATAGCGAGATGATTCAATTCATAAATCAATGATGGTTCATATCTAGAGGCAATAATGATTTCTGTATTTGTTGAATTTAATTCGAATAATTTTTTCACCAATTCAGGATCATTATTTTCTTTAGATAAATGAGAAAGCAACAAATATTTTAATTTGGGTGTTCTGTGGTTTAAAAATAAATCAAGTGCTTCATCATTCGATAAATGTCCATTTCCTCCTGAAATACGCGTTTTTAACGAATACGGATAATGGCCATTCATCAACATCTCACGATCATAATTGGCTTCCAAAAAAACAGCATCACATTGTTGAAAATATTGTTTTACATTGTCGCAAACCTGTCCAATATCTGTAAAAACGCCTACTTTAATTTCATTGCATTCCACAACAAAACTTGTTGGATCTGCGGCATCATGAAATTTTGAAAATGCAGTTATTTTAATGTTTCCAATGTTCATTGTATCATCATTTTTCATCCAAACAACTTGTTCATTTGGAATGGGACATCTGCTGTTTTCAAAAGTTGGAGGCGTAATGTAAACTGGGATTTCGTATTTTTTAGCAAGTACTTCTATGCCTTTGATGTGATCGATATGTTCATGGGAAATAAAAACAGCTTTTATGGAATGTATTGAAAGTCCAAGTGATTTCATCCTTTTTTCAATTTCTTTACAAGACAAACCTGCGTCAATTAAAATCGCATCTTTCCCATTTGACAAGTAATAACAATTGCCGTTGCTGCCAGAATTTAAAGATGCAAATGATAAAGACATGATGCAAAGAAAAACTATTTTTTATGAAGATTATCAAATATAATAAGGGTTAAAATATATCAATATAAATAATGAAACCTCTGAATTTCACATTTTAAAAATAGAATTATATATTAGGTTCATAAAAATTCAAAAATGCAGTAGTTGTATTTCTGAAGAAAAGTTGGAGGCGTAATTTTTTTGAGCTCAAAATAAAAGTTATTACAAAAAGTATCTAAAAATATTTATTAAACTAAAGCAAGTAATAAACAATAATAACAAAAAACCTAGTACCATTTGAATTGGAAACCCATCATCAATTTTATAGAATATATAAGAGACAAGAAAAATTATAAAGCTATAAGCGATAAACTCTGAAATATCATATTCGAAAAAAATCCCCGGGAATTTTGTTTCTAATTTACTATCATTTTGAAATTTTATCGCAAAAAGATTTATTGGCCAAAAAGAAGATGAAGTGCTGTTGTCGCCAACGGGTGCCGTTGTAAATAAATTAATTTGTTTGTGATAATGAAAAAAACTATACCCTAGATCATAATATTTATCAAATAAAATCCCTTCAATATTGAAGACGTTTACAAATAAAGCTAGCCCATGAAAAGTAAACCAAAAAATCAGGGCATCTAAATTTTTTTTGAGGTAAATAAAATAATTCATTCGATTTATTTAACAATTAGAAGACACGCTACTTTTTTAAAAATAAATCAAATTGTTCAAAGTTTAGTATTTCGCAACTTTAAACACATCATTTATACTATTTTCAGTACCAATTGAAATTGTTTCTCACTTCCATAAAACTTAAATTAATTTTGAAGCCAAAAACTGCCAATATGAAAATTATTCCATTGAGTGAGGGAAGTTTCACTATAGACCAAACCAAAGAATTTATCCCATTCAATTTAGAAATAGATGATCTACAACAAAGATCAAGAGGCAGTTTGTTGGTAGAAATTCAACCCTTTGTGGTTATTACCAGCAACGACATCATTATTCTCGATACGGGATTGGGATTTACCAACGAAAATGATATCCTGCAATTGCATCAAAATTTAATGGATAATGATATCGATCCAATGAGTGTAACTAAGGTATTGATGAGCCATTTACACAAAGACCATGCAGGTGGAATAAGCAAACACGACAAACAACTCAATAAATCATTTTTAAGTTTTCCCAATGCTAAATACTATGTAAACAAGCAAGAACTTGAATTTTCTATGCAACCTGGAAATCCTTCTTATAAAAAAGAAAAATTGGAGGTTTTGTATCATTCAGATAATGTACATTTTATTGAAGGCAATGGAATAATAGATGGATACATTCGATATGAATTAACGAGCGCACATTCTAATTTTCATCAGGTATTTTGGATTGAAGATGCAGGGGAAATTGCATTTTTTGGTGCAGATGACGCGCCTCAATTGCAACAAATGAAAACCAAGTTTGTGGCCAAATATGATTTCGATGGAAAAAAATGCATGGAATTACGTGCAAAATGGTGGGAGGAAGGCAAAGAATTGGGCTGGAATTTTTTATTTTATCACGATATAAAAACGCCTCAATTTCAATTTTAAAAAAGAGAGGCCTGCCCTAGACAGGGCTGGCCGTTGCTAACCTATGAAAAACACCTAGTTCAAAAATAAACAATTTTGCGATATGCTTGCTTATTAATTTAGAATGGAATGGAATCTGAATGGAGGATGCGGTATAATAGATAGTGGAAGATTCCAACGCCAAACGCCAAACACCAAACAAAAGAATATTAAACTCCTAAAAAATATTTCTAAAATAAACCGAACCACCTCTACCTTTGAAGCAAAATAAAAACATGGAAAAATTAGGCAATTTCATATTGGGAAAATGGATTGAAGGAGATGGTGATGGACAAATTTTATACAACGCAGTTAATGGAAGTCCGATTGCATCTGCAACCACACAAGGATTTGATTTTGAATCTATATTAAATTATGCCAGAACAAAAGGAAACCCTGCCTTAAGGAAAATGACTTTTCAAGAAAGGGGAAGAATGCTTCGTGCTTTGGCATTACATTTAATGGAAAAAAAGGAAAAATTTTACGCGTTAAGTTATCAATCAGGTGCTACCAGAATCGACAGTTGGATTGATATTGAAGGCGGAATTGGCAATCTTTTTTCTAATGCATCTTTGCGTAGAAAATTACCAGATGAAACTTTTGCAATGGATGGAGATGCCATTTCATTAAGCAAGCAAAATACATTTATTGGTCATCATATACTTGTTCCAAAAGAAGGCGCTGCCATTCATATCAATGCATATAATTTTCCAATTTGGGGAATGCTCGAAAAAATTGCTGTTAACTTACTGGCAGGCGTACCCGCAATTGTGAAACCCGCTACCGTTACCTCTTACCTAACGGAAGCCGTTGTACGAGAAATTATTGCTTCTAATATTTTACCTGATGGCGCCGTTCAACTTTTATGTGGCAGTGCTGGAGATTTACTTAATTATGTAAATTCTCAAGATGTAGTAACATTCACTGGTTCGGCACATACAGGATTAATGCTAAAATCTCATCCAAATATTTTAGCAGAATCAGTTCCATTCAATATGGAAGCCGATTCTTTAAACTGTATCGTTTTAGGCGAAGACGTTGAGTCTGGTATGGAAGAATGGGGACTTTTTATCAAAGAAGTGAAAAAAGAAATGACGGTAAAAGCTGGACAAAAATGTACGGCCATCAGAAGAATTTTCGTTCCAGAAAATAAGATTGAAGATGTTTGGAAATCCATCTCCATTGAACTTGATAAAACAGTAATTGGAAACCCCACTAACGAAAAAGTAAGAATGGGTGCTTTAGCGGGTAACCATCAACGTGATGAAGTAAGGGCTCAAGTAAAAAAATTATTGACTACTTCAGAATTGGTTTACGGTTCTATGGATAATGTTGAAGTGATGGATGCAGATGCTCATGTTGGCGCATTTATTAGTCCGATGTTGTTGATTAACAAAACGCCTTTTTCATGTGATGAACCCCATAATGTAGAAGCTTTCGGACCAGTGAGCACCATTATGCCGTATAAAAATATTGATGAAGCCATTGAGTTGAGCAAAAAAGGAAAAGGCAGTTTGGTTTCGTCTATTGTTACCAGTGATGCAGCTACAGCAAGAAATTATGTTTTGGGCGCAGCAAGTCATCACGGTAGAATTTTGGTATTAAATAATGAATGTGCAAAAGAGAGTACAGGACATGGATCACCTCTGCCATTATTGGTGCATGGCGGACCAGGGCGAGCAGGCGGTGGCGAAGAAATGGGCGGCTTAAGAGGCGTCAAACATTATATGCAACGCACAGCCATTCAAGGATCTCCAACAATGATAACAGCAATTAGTAATGTTTATCAAACACACGCTAAAGGCAATGTTGATGGAATTCAACCGTTTAAAAAATATTTTGAAGAACTTAAAATCGGCGATCAAATCGTTACTGAAAAAAGATTGATTACTTCGGAAGATATTACCAAATTTGCCGATTTAAGTGGTGATCATTTTTATGCACATATGATTGATACTGATTTTACCGGAACCATGTTTGAAGAACAAGTGGCACATGGTTATTTTATCATGAGCGCTTCTGCTGGTTTGTTTGTAGATAGCTATGATAGAAATCCAGTTTTACTAAATTATGGTATTGATGAATTGAGATTCACGAAGCCAATGTATGCGGGCGCTTCTTTGTATATTCGATTTACTTGTAAAGAAAAAATTGCACAAGAACTTAAGGAAGTAAATCCAGATGTGCCAATGGTTAAAGGTGCTGATATTCCAAAAGGGATTGTAAAATGGTTGGTGGAAATGTTTGACCAAACAGATGAAGTTGTAGGCATTGCCACTATTTTAACCATGGTAGAAATGAAAAATAAAATTTAAAAATCTTTTTTATGACAGATCAACAATTGGTAGGTTATGTACAAAGCAGTACATCAGAAAATATAACCACAATAGAATTTTTTCATCCACAAAGCAATTCGTTGCCGGGTAAAATTCTTGAAAAAATTGCAGAAGAAATTCACAATGCGGGTTCAAACAAAGATTCAAATGTAATCGTTTTAAAAAGTGCTGGAAACAAAACATTTTGTGCTGGCGCTTCTTTTGATGAGTTGTTACAAATTACAAATGAAGCTGAAGGGTTAACATTCTTCAGTGGATTTGCAAAGGTTATTAATGCGATTCGCGTATCATCGAAATTGGTCATTGCACGCATACAGGGCAAATGTGTTGGAGGTGGCGTGGGTTTAGCAGCTGCAGCAGATTATGCCATTGCTTTAGATACCGCTGATATAAAATTAAGTGAGTTAGCTGTAGGAATCGGACCGTTTGTGGTTGGTCCTGCAGTTGAAAGAAAAATGGGCAACATTGCTTTTACTGCTTTATCCATTGATGCTACAAGCTGGAGAAATGCAAATTGGGCAATGAACAATGGTTTGTTTGCAGAAGTGCATTCTGCCATTGAAGACGTTGATGCTGCTGTAATGAAATTAGCTACAACATTGGCCAATTCTAGTCCGGATGCCATGAAGGAATTAAAAACTATTTTTTGGAAAGGTACCGAAAATTGGGATCAATTGCTTCTAGAAAGAGCAGGCATCAGCGGCAAATTAATCCTTAGCGATTTTTCAAGAAAGGCGATAGAGAAGTTTAAAG
>CANFUJ010000132.1 GCA_947450165.1 Chitinophagaceae bacterium | reverse complement strand
TAGGATGGTAGGTTTGGTTTCGCGCAAAGCTCGCAAAGGCGCAAAGGAAGCGCGAAGGTTTATGGGTTTAATTCGCTTCGCGGGTTTAATGGTTTAAGATTGATTGATGTTTTGCATTTAATTTCTTCCACCCACCGTTAAAACGGTGGGCTATGAAAAATATTGTTAAGATTGAAATTGTAAAATGCTGGAACGAAAAACAACTTTCTTATTTAATATTCCTTAATTGTTATTTATAAACCCTCAAAACGGAAAATACTTCCAACTTTTTGAACGCATTGAACGCATTGAACCTCTCAAACCTTTTACTCCTCCCCCCTTCCAATCATCATACTTCCTGTCCTCCAGGCTTCATTTAATTTTTCGAAATCAGCTAAATCTTCGGTAGAAAATGTTTTGTTGGCCAATTTTTTCAAATCGGGTTGTCCAGCATTTACCCAGGCCGTGTACCAAAAAGAAGCTACGGAAAAAATCGATTGCCGCATTCTTCTTTCTACCATTCCATCCAACATTTGATTGTATGTTTTTGTATAGTTACTCGAATATTGGCGAATGGTTTTCCCATTTCTATTTTCAAACGAATATTTTTGGTCTTCATTAAATTCATTGTTTAGTTTTTTTTCGAATTGCAAAACACTATCCACCGCCACAGCACTTTCCATCACCCTTTGCCATATATAATCGCCCGGAAATTGTAGATAAGCCGCCTTTCCAATAAAAAAATCAAACTCTTTTTCAGCCAATAATTCAGGAACCCTGCTTTCCCAAAAACCATGTATACCTCGTTGATTTGTATATTGCCCATTATGATTGCTGCTGGTATGCAAAGGCACATGTGCATCAGAAATATAATGTCCAATTTCGGCACTGTTTTTCAAGATGGATACAAAATTGTTTTCCCGAAATGCTTTGGTTAATCTGTTCATCATGATTAAAATATGCCAAGGCACAACCCCATGTGCTTGCAAACTATCTGGGGAATATTTTTCAGCGGCATCTTTCCAATTTCTAGGCAAACTGTCGAATGGAAATTTACCATAGTGGTCCATATCAATATAATGCCGTGGCCCTTCTTCCAATACCGCATAACGTCGCTTATCTGGATCAGCAGAATGTTCCTGCAAAAACCCAATGTTTGGTTTGTACAATACCATCATCTCCGGAGGCAATAAAAAAACAGCAAAATAATTTATTCGCTCATGCCCATAAAATCCCCAAGAATAGACGGATGGGAGGTTTAGGGTAAGTAGACTGATGAAAAGTAAGAATGGTTTCATGTTTTTCGATTTATAATAGATGTTCAAAATATTTGTGGTTTGTGGTTTGTGGTTGGAATCATTTTTCATTTGGGGATATTGGATAATGGAAGGGATATAATTACTAGACGCTGAATTCTCAATGCTTGATGCTAGATAGAATTTCGTTCTGTTTGCAACATTCAACCACAAACCACAAACAATAAACAATAAACAACAAACCACAAACAAAACTATAATCCTTTCATTTGTATAAAAAGTCCATTTAGCAGGTATTTCCAAAGAAAATAACTTTCATTTTTACGTTAAATCATCAATTATTAAACAAATTGAACTTTACGTTGTTATCAAAAAAACTACTTTATGAACGCATTTACAATAAAAGACTTAGAAAACTTATCAGGTGTAAAAGCGCACACGCTTCGTATTTGGGAACAACGCTACCAATTTTTAAAACCTAGCCGAACATTTACAAATATTAGATACTACTCAAACGATGAATTAAAAACGATTTTAAACATCGCTTTACTTAACAAGTACGGATACAAAATATCGCATATCGATAAAATGAGTCCTGAAGAAATCAACGAGAAAATATTAAGCCTTAACCAACAAGATGCTCAAAAAGAAAAAGTTGTAAACGAACTCGTGAAGTACATGATTGAACTGAATACTGAGGATTTTGCCAGAGAAATAGATTATCAAATTGCTACAAAAGGTATTGAAAAAACAATCACCCAAATCATTTTCAGTTACATGGAAAAAATCGGGGTCTTGTGGTTAACGAATCACATCAATCCCGCTCAAGAACACTTAGTTACCAATATCATAAGACAAAAATTAATTGTTGGAATTGATCGCATTTCCACTCCATTACTTTCGAATAAAACAATTTTACTTTTCTTGCCTGAAGCTGAATATCACGAATTAGGCCTTTTATTTATGTATTACCTTTTAAAAAATAGAGGAGTAAACGTAATTTATTTGGGATGCAATGTTCCTTTGGCAGATGTTGGATATGTAGTAAAAGTAAAAAAACCAGACTATCTGTATTGTCACATCACACGTCCTGGTCAAAACTTTAATTTTGATAAGTTTATGAACAATATTTCTCAAAATTTTGCAGATACCCCGTGCATTATTTCTGGTCAGCTTACACAAAACTATGAGAAGAAAATCCATCCGCCCGTTACTTTTAAGAGAAGCATTACTGAAGTTATGCAGTTCATTTCTGACTTGTAGAACTTTTTTTAAAAATAATTAAACAAAAATTTCTCTACTTAAACATTCTTGTTTAGCTTTGTTTCTCAAAAGTTAAACAGAATAATATGTCTAATCAAGAATTTGCAGAAATACTAACTTCTAACGTTGATTTTTTAAAGCCATTCGCTTTTACATTAACCCGTGATAATGAAACGGCAAAAGACCTAACACAAGAAACCATTTTCAGAGCTTGGGCAAATAAGGATAAATATAATGTTGGTACCAATATTAAAGCATGGATGTACACCATTATGCGTAATATATTTATCAACGACTACAGAAAAAAATCACGTCAAAATGTGGTTTTTGATCAATCACCCAATGATTTTTTGATCGACAATAATCAAAATACCGTTTCAAATGGAGCAGAATCTAGTTTAAGATTAAAAGAAATTGAAACAGCTATTCAAAACCTACCCGACATTTTCAGATATCCTTTTGTGCTTTATTTTGAAGGATATAAATACAATGAAATTTCCGACTATTTACAAGAACCTTTAGGTACCGTAAAAAGTAGAATTCACTTTGCGAGAAAATTATTAAAATCTACAATATCAAGAAACTAATCGTAATCAAATTTTTCACAACATTTATTTAATATCTTGCCCTCGTGAAAAAAATTGTTGTTATAGGTAGTGGTTTTGCTGGGATGTCGGCTGCAAGTTTTATGGCTAAGGCCGGTTGGGATGTTACTGTTCTAGAAAAACATGCATTACCGGGTGGAAGAGGCAGAGAATTTTCTCAAGATGGGTTTACGTTTGATATGGGCCCAAGTTGGTATTGGATGCCCGATGTTTTTGAAAGATATTTCAGTTGTTTTGATAAGCAAGTCAAACAATATTATGACCTCGTTCGTTTAGATCCTTCCTACACAGTTTTTTATTCAGATCAACATATCGATATTCCTGCTAATTACGAAGCACTCAAATCATTGTTTGAATCAATCGAAACAGGCAGTGGTGCACAATTGGATTTGTTTTTAAAAGAAGCGGAGTATAAGTATAATGTGGGTATTCACAAATTGGTGCACAAACCTGGTAGGAATCTTACTGAGTTTTTAGATATGGATTTGGCTAAAGGGTTGTTTAAACTTGATGTGTTTACATCGATGAAACAACATGTGCGCAAGTATTTCAAAAATCCAAAGTTGATTCAACTGATGGAATTTCCGGTTCTATTTTTAGGGGCATTACCTGCTGATATTCCTGCTTTATATAGTTTGATGAATTACGCCGATATTAAATTGGGCACTTGGTATCCTCAGGGTGGTATGTTTAATATTGCTACTGCGATGCATCAACTTGCTGTTGAGCTTGGAGTGAAATTTAAATTCAACCATGATGTAAAAAATATTGTGGTAGAAAATGGAACGGCTAAAAAAGTACAAGCAGTTTACAATGAACAACAAATTGATTTTGATGCAGATGTGGTTATAGGTGGCGCTGATTATCATTTCATAGAATCTACATTATTATCAAAAGAATATCAATCGTACAGCGAATCATATTGGGATAAAAGAGTAATGGCGCCTTCATCTTTACTTTTTTATGTTGGCTTAAATAAAAAGCTTGAAAATATTACACATCACACCTTATTTTTTGATGTTGATTTTGAAAAGCATGGTTCAGAAATTTACGACAACCCGCAATGGCCAACAGAACCCTTGTTTTATGTAAGTGCAACATCGGTTACCGATTCAACTGTTGCACCGGAAGGTTGCGAAAATTTATTTTTTCTAATCCCTATCGCTGCTGATTTACAAGGTGATGATGAAGCAACAAGAGATAAATATTTTGAAAAAATATTAACCAGATACGAAAATAGAATTGGACAAGAAATCAAATCTTCCATTATATACAAACGCTCGTATGCGGTAAGTGATTTCAAAGAAGATTACAATGCGTTTAAAGGCAATGCTTATGGATTAGCCAACACGTTAATGCAAACTTCTATCTTAAAACCATCGCTTAAAAGCAAAAAAGTAAGTAATTTGTATTTTACCGGGCAACTTACAGTTCCTGGTCCTGGTGTACCACCTTCATTAATAAGTGGAGAAGTGGTTTCAAAAGAAATAATAAAGAAGTATAAATAAGTTGATTTATGATGCAGCTTTTTCAAAATGTAAGTAACGAATGCAGTAAAATAACTACGGAGAGATATAGTACATCTTTCAGTAGTGCCATTCATTTACTTCATAAAGATTTAAGAACGCCCATTTATCAGATTTATGGATTCGTGCGTTTTGCGGATGAAATTGTAGATACTTTTCATGAGTTCGACAAAGCTGTTTTACTTGCCGAATTTAAAAAAGAAACTTACTCAGCGATTGAACGTGGCATCAGTTTAAATCCAATTTTAAATAGTTTTCAATTTGTAGTGAATAAGTACAACATTGATCACCATTTGATTGAAGCTTTTTTCAAAAGTATGGAGTTGGATTTGAGTGAAGTAAAATATGATGATGCTGGATATCGCGAATATATTTACGGAAGTGCCGAAGTGGTTGGATTAATGTGCTTATATGTGTTTTGTGATGGAGATGAAAAAAGATTTTTACAACTTAAACCTTATGCGTGTGCGTTAGGTGCTGCTTTTCAAAAAGTAAATTTCTTGCGTGATGTAAAAGCAGATGCAGAACATTTAAACCGTGTTTATTTTCCAGGCGCTGATTTTAGCAATTTTTCGCAAGACATGAAAAATGAAATTGAAGCAGATATTTTAAAAGATTTTCAATTGGCATTTGAAGGCATTTTAAAATTACCGGAAACTGCAAGATTCGGTGTTTACGTGGCTTACAAATACTATCTTTCTTTGTTTCAAAAAATAAAACGCGTTCAACCAAAGGCAATTTTAGAAGATAGAATCAGAATACCGAATTATGCAAAATTGTTTATTGTTTTTAAAGCTGGATTAAGAAGTCAGCTGAATATGTTATGATTAATACAACCATTTCTGAAGTTATATTGGTAAATGAAAATGATGAAGTGATTGGTTCGATGGAAAAAATCGAAGCACATCAAAAAGCGTTATTACATAGGGCGTTTAGCATTTTTATTTTTAATGATAAAGGCGAAATGCTTTTACAACAAAGGGCTTCTAATAAATATCATAGTCCAAATCTTTGGACCAACGCTTGTTGCAGTCATCCCATGCCAGGCGAAATCACCATTGATGCAGCACATAGAAGATTGATGGAAGAAATGGGTTTTGATTCTCATTTGGATTTTGCATTTTCTTTTAAGTATAAAGCCGAATTTGATAATGGTTTGGTTGAACACGAATTTGACCATGTGTTTATTGGGAAATTAAATGGAACAATCGACATCAATCCTAATGAAGTAAAAGATTTTTGTTTTATGTCTGTACAAGCGATTTCCGACAGTTTGCAAAATCATCAGCATAAATATACCTCATGGTTTAAAATTGCATTTCCGCAACTGGTTGAATATTTAAATGCCCATCCTGTATTCGTAAAATAATTTCAATGAAAAAAGCAATCATCATTGGAAGTGGCATTGCTGGAATTGCAGCATCCATTAGAATTTCCTTACAAGGTTATGATGTTCATGTGTTTGAAAAGAATGACTATCCTGGTGGCAAATTATCTGCATTTGAAAAGAATGGATATCGTTTTGATGCCGGGCCTTCTTTATTTACTCAGCCACAAAACATCGAAGAACTTTTTGCACTAGCCAATGAACCCATTGAAGATTATTTTCAATATCAAGAAGTAGAAATTGTATGTCATTATTTTTTTGAAAACGGCATTCAATTGAATACGTATGCTGATCGTGAAAAATTAGCCAATGAATTTCAAACAAAGCTGGGTGAGGAACCTGATAGTGTAAAAAAATATTTATCCAAAGCAGAAACCTTGTATGATAATATTGGTGAAATATTTTTAAATCACTCTTTGCATCTATCAAAAACCTGGTTGCATAAAAGGGTAATAAATGCGTTGAAAAACATCAAGCTGCCTTATTTATTTAACAGTTTACATCAATATAATACAACCCAATTCAAATCGAAAGAAGCGGTACAAATCTTCAATCGATTTGCTACGTATAATGGTAGCAATCCCTACAAAGCACCGGCAATGTTGAGTTTGATTCCGCATCTCGAACAAAATCAAGGAACATTTTATCCAAAGGGAGGAATGATAAACATTACCAATGCGTTGTATAAACTGGCATTAAAAAAAGGCGTACAATTTCATTTTAATCGTAGTGTTGAAAAAATTGTACACGAAGGAGGAAACGCAAAAGGAATAATTACAAATGGAGAATTGATAAGCGCCGAATTAGTTGTAAGCAATGGCGATGTGTATTATACC
>CANFUJ010000131.1 GCA_947450165.1 Chitinophagaceae bacterium | reverse complement strand
TTATGACCACCATAACAGCATGAAATTTTACAGCTTGGTTGAATTTGTTTTAAAACAGATTCGATTTGTAAAGCCAATTCACGTGATGGCACCATAATCAAAGCCTGAGTTTGATTTTTTAATTCAATATCAATGGATTGAATTAAAGGAATTAAAAACGCCAAGGTTTTTCCAGTTCCAGTATTTGACAATAAAACTAAATTGTTGTGATCCTTTAATGCAATTTGGGTGTCTAATTGCATTTTATTCAGTGCTTTAATTTTTAGAGACTCTAAAATTGAATCTGTATTCATTAATTGATTTTCCATAATGTAAAAGTAAACTTAAAAAATTTGGTAACGGATTTAATGTGGGAATTTAAAAGTAAAAATTAAAAAGTAGAGAATGAACTACGAGAATTTAAAGATCATTTTAAATCGATTAGAATCTATCTCATGATTAACATAGCACCATATACAGCTTGAATTCTACTAATCCAATTAGCCTATAATTAATATTATGTTAAATAGAATATTCTCGATAAATTGATTAATACTCACCTTTGCTCATTTTTATAATTGATTGTTTGGCGTTTGGTGTTTGGTGTTGGAACGTGCTGCCATCCAAAATAAAGTATCCTCTTTCCAGAATCTTTTTTTGTTTGGTGTAAAAAAAAGCCACCCCTTTTTGGATGGCTGGTTTAAAATTTAGAATTTTAATATTATTCTGAATCTGATTCCGGTTCTGATTCTGTTGATTCAGTTTGATCATTTGGAGTTGCAGTAATTTCATTTGAAGCATCCGCATTTTCAACGCCTTCTGGATTTTCTGCTGAAATTTCAGTTTCTAATACTTCTTCCATTTCATCCAATTGAGTTATCGCTGCAATTGAATCACCTTCATCAACTTTAATCAATTTTACCCCTTGTGTGGCTCTTCCCAATTCACTAATTGCTTTTACCGACATTCTAATGGTTACGCCACTCACACAAGTAATCATCAAATCTTCTTTTTCTGTTACGGCCAATAATCCTACTAAATGTCCGGTTTTATCAGTTACATTCATTGTTTTTACGCCTTTTCCACCACGGTTGGTAATGCGGTAATTTGCTTCTCCAGTTTCTGGGTCATCTAGTTTGGTTCTTTTGCCATATCCTTTTTCACTTACCACCAAAACCGTTTTTGATTTATCTTCTTTATTGATGCAAATCATGCCAACAACTTCGTCGTTTTTCTCATCTACTTCAATACCATAAACCCCGATTCCGCCACGACCTGTACTTCTTACTGCTTTTTCAGGGAAACGAATGGCTCTTCCACTTCTTACAGCCAACATGATTTCACAATTTCCATCAGTTAACTCTGCAGCCAACAATTGATCTCCTTCTAAAATATTGATTGCATTGATACCATTTTGTCTTGGACGGCTGAAATCTTTTAAATCTGTTTTTTTGATTATACCTTGTTTGGTACACAAAACGATATAATGTTGATCTAAATAAGCTTCATCATCCAAACTTTTCACATCAATGATCGCCCTTACTTTATCATCTTGAGGAATTTGAATCATATTTTGTAGTGCTCTTCCTTTGCTGGTTTTATCTCCTTCAGGAATTTGATACACTTTTAACCAGAAACATCTGCCTTTTTCAGTGAAGAACAATAAAGTATGATGTGTTGATGCTACAAATAAATGTTCGATATAATCTTCTTGACGCGTGCTGCTTCCTTTTGCACCTCGACCGCCTCTGCGTTGTTGTCTGTATTCATTTGCAGATGTACGTTTAATGTAACCTAAATGTGAAATAGTCACCACAACATCTTCTTCTTCAATGAGATCCAACATATTTATTTCATCGTCAGCATATACGATTTCTGATTTTCTTTCATCACCAAATTTGGCTTTTACTTCTAAAAGTTCGGTTTTAATGATTTCAAAACGCAAACCTTCATTGGCCAAAATCTCTCTTAAACGTTCAATTAATTGCATAATTTCGGCATGTTCTGCACGAATTTTATCAATCTCCATTCCGGTTAAACGTTGCAATCTCAATTCTAAAACAGCTTTTGATTGTATTTCGCTCATTCCAAAAGAAGTCATCAACCCATCGTGTGCAATTGAAGGCGTTGAACTTTCTCTGATTAGTTTTATTACAGCATCTAAATTATCTAAAGCAATAATGTACCCCTCTAAAATATGAGCTCTCTCTAATGCTTTTTTCAATTCAAACTGTGTTCTTCTAACCACTACTTCATGACGGAAGTCGATGAATTCAGCGATTAGCTCTTTCACATTTAATTGTCTTGGACGACCTTTAACCAACGCTACATTATTAATTCCGTATGAAGTTTGCAATTCGGAATATTTGTACAACTGATTGATTATCACTTGTGCTACAGCGTCTTTCTTCAATTCTACTACAATACGCGTACCTTCCTTATTGTTACTTTCATTGTTTACATCACTGATGCCTTCAATTACTTTATCGTTGATTAATTCCCCTATTTTTTGGGTTAATGTATCTCTATTAACTTGATATGGAATTTCAGTAATTACGATTTTTTCTCTACCACGAGAGTCCGTTTCAACCGCTGTTTTACCTCTAAGTACCAATCTTCCCCTTCCAGTAAACAATGCTTGTTTTACACCTTCGTAACCATAAATGATTCCTCCAGTTGGAAAATCAGGTGCTTTTACATGAGTAATGATTTCATCTAAAGTAATGTCATTATTATCGATATATGCAATACAACCATCAATGACTTCATTTAGATTATGTGGCATCATGTTGGTTGCCATACCTACTGCAATACCACTACTGCCATTTAAAAGCAATTGAGGAATTCTGGTAGGCAAAACCGTTGGTTCTTTTAAAGAATCATCAAAGTTGAATTGATAATCAACAGTTTCTTTATCGATATCTTCCATCATGGCCTCTGCAAACTTTTGCATACGCACCTCTGTATAACGCATAGCAGCTGGTGGATCTCCATCCTGACTACCAAAATTACCCTGACCATCAATCATTTTGTAACGCATGCTCCATTCTTGAGCCATACGAACCATAGTATCATATATAGATGCATCACCATGTGGGTGATATTTACCCATTACTTCACCTACGATACGAGCAGATTTTTTGTAGGCTTTGTTACTTGCATTACCCAGTTCATTCATGCCAAATAACACCCTTCTGTGTACGGGTTTTAGACCATCTCTAACATCAGGCAAAGCTCTACCAACGATAACACTCATCGAATAATCGATGTATGATGTTTTCATTTGCTCTTCTATGTTTACCGGAATAATTTTTCCACGATTGTTGAGGTTTTCACCTTCGAAATTTTCAATATTTTCCATATAAAATTAATGTTCACAAATATAATAATTCTAATGTGGTTTTAGCGTTTATAAATGGCTGATTTAAGCACTGTTTTTGCACATTTTATACGTAATTGTGGACAAGTTCTTTGCGTTAAAAAAACAGTTTTTTTTGTTGATTTTACTTTGGCAATACAAATTCAACCCTTTAACTTGCCGACATAATTTGTAACAATTCTTTTGATCGTCAATTAATTAATCGTTTTGAAAAATATTTTACTATTCGGAGCTGGAAAATCTGCTACTGTTTTAATCCAATATTTGCTTTCAGAAGCTGAATTCAACAATTGGATGATTACTGTTGCGGATGCAAATTTGGATCTCATTCTAGAAAAAACAAAATCCCACCCTAAATCAAAAGCCGTTTTATCTGATATTAATGATGAACAAAAAAGAAGCGAATTGATATCTTCAGCCGATATTGTTATTTCGATGATGCCTCCTGCTTTGCATATTTTAATTGCAAAAGATTGTATACAATTTTCAAAGTCTCTTTTAACAGCTTCTTATATTGATGATGGTTTAAAATCTATGGATGCAGAGATTAAAGAAAAAGGATTGATTTTTTTATGTGAAATGGGACTAGATCCAGGGATCGATCACATGAGTGCCATGGAATTAATTCACAGCATCATAGAGAAAGGTGGTGAAATTACCAGTTTTAAAAGCCATTGCGGTGGATTGGTAGCTCCAGAAAGTGACGATAATCCTTGGCATTATAAAATTAGTTGGAACCCGAGAAATGTTGTTTTGGCTGGAAAAGCCGGTGCGATTTATTTAGAAGAAGGTGCTATTATTGAAAAGAAATACCAAGACTTGTTTAAAAATGCAGAAACGGTTAGTTTTTCTGATAACAAAAATTCATACAAATTTGGATACTACCCCAATAGAAATAGTTTACCTTATATCGATTTATATCAATTAAAAAACGTTCAAACCTTTGTAAGAACCACTTTGCGTTATCCCGAATTTATGGATGGTTGGAATAATATCATAGAACTTAATTTAACAGACGAAACACCCTCCTATCATTCGGATGAAAAAACACTAATGAACTTTTTTAAAGATTATTTTCAAAAACAAAATTTCAATGAATGGCTCGATAAAAAATTAAGTGTGCCTTTTGCGGAAAGCGCTAAAATTTTGGAAGAAATTAAATCGGTTGACGCTGACCATTTAAAAATGGAAAAGACAGATTTGTTAACTGAAAAAATGGAAGTGGCCAATTTGATTTTAAAGCAGTTGTATTTTTTGGGAATGGATGACAATAAAACATTCATCAACAAAGGATTTTGCAGTCCTGCAGATGTACTACAATTTGCTTTAGAAAAGAAATTAGCCTTGCAAAAAAATGACAAGGATATGGTTGTTATGCTTCACGAAATTGAATACAAGCTTAACAATGAAATACATACAGTAAAAAGTAGTTTGGTTGTAAAAGGCGAAGATGCATTAAACACGGCAATGGCTAAAACCGTTGGGTTACCGCTTGGAATAGCTGCAAAATTGATTTTAAATGGCGAAATAAAATTAACTGGATTGCATATTCCGATTACGAAAGAAATTTATACTCCTATTTTAAAAGAACTAAAAAACCAACATATTGAATTTTACGAAGTGCACGATGGGGAGTAAATTTCAAAGTGAAAAGAAAAAATTTAAAAGCAAAAAATCGAGGGAGAATAATTGTTTTTTATTAGATAAAACTAGGCTTTTATAAAATCCGACTTAAGCCTTAAATTTATTGTTACCGTTAAAAAAAGATGCAACATTAATATTTAATCGAGAAAATGCTTCATGAACATCTTCATTTGTTATTAAAGTTGAATATTGGGGTCCAATTTCTACATCAAACTGTGCTAATAAAATAAGCTTCAGTTTGTCAAAATCATACTCTATTTTTTTATTTGAACCAATTCCTGTTTTTTTGGAAACAATATAAATATATTGTTCTGTATCATTTTCTTGTGGAGGAGCATAACGTGTTATATACTTACGAAGTGTATCATTTCCATGAATGGTAATACTGGTGTGGAAATTAATTATCATGGCACGAATTCCCCAAGCAATATCATCAAAAACAACAAACCCCTTTTTGCAACCAATTTTCCCTTCCCAACAAATACCCATATCCCTGATGTTACCTGGATTGTTGTTTCGCAATCCCAATGGGATTTCAAAATAATTTAAAAACGATTGAGCCAAAATATTTTATTAGATGTTTAAGCATTAATAAAAATAAAAAATATTCAGATAAAGCAAACAAAAAAAGCAAGATTATAAAAATTAATCTTGCTTTTTTATTTTGAATACTCATCATTTTTTAATGACTATCAGCAGCTTTATTTTTCTTTTCATATTCATCAACTTTAAGTTGATTTTTTTTAATTGAATACAAATCACTTAGATTCCCTACTATTATTTTGTAGTTTGCTTTTTGAGTAGGATTTTTTGAAGGAATTGATTCCAAAAAGCTTTCAGCAGCAAGTGCGTAAGTAATACAATCATCTGCAGCCTTCATTGTAGCAGCTTTTAAACTTGCTTTTTTCTTCAATTGTTCTGGATTAGGTCCTTTTATTGCTGAAGCAGCATTGTTAAGGTCTGAGGTAAAATAATATAAATGATTACACATCAACATTAATGCTGTAATGTCTTTTTTATCTTCAATAGCAATTGCTTTTTTCAGTACTTCATTCAATTTTGTACTAATTACAGTATCTCCTGCATTTGTAGCATCTTTACCATAAAGACAATTATACAACTCAACTGCATAATTATATGCATATACAAAGTTGCTAGGGTTTTGTTTTACAAGTTCATCGTATTTTGATATAACTGCTTTTTTACCACCTTTATCTTCTACTGCTTTTAATTCTATGTCAACCCAAATTTCATCACCAGGATATAATTGTTTTGCTTTAGACAAAAGCTCGTTAAATGCTTTTTCGTTTTTGTTTTTGTTATAATAGTCGATTAAATATTGATAGACTTCTTGATATTCTTTTCCTGAAACATTTGCATCTGTAAGCTTTGAATAATAAACTATTGCTTCTGGTTCATTTTTAGCGGACATTGCACAAATGGCAATGTTCATTATTAAACTTGTATCAAAAGAAACAAGTTGCATGTTGTCATTTTTGTATTTTTTTGAAATGATGAAATCTTTTATGTCATTTGCCATCTTAAAGCCTTGATATGCGCCTTGATAATTTTTAGCATTATAATTGATAATACCGTTGTTGAACATCTCACCGTATAAATCAAAATAAGATACATAATCTTCCAATTTCATTCTAACATCTTTCTTATCTAATTTTTGATTTTCTTGAAATGCCTTAAATGCTTCAATTTTCAATTCATAGCTTTCTAAAACAGTTACTCCTGTATCTCTTGAAAGAGCATTATAAATTCTGCCTTTCATATACCAAGCATCAGCATCTGTAACTTTTTTGGGATTAGAAAGGTATTTATCAATTGCAGCTTTAGCTTCTCTATTTTTGAAACTTCCCATTAAATCATTGATATCGTCAAGATTTTGAGAAATACTTCTGTTTGCAAATAAACAAAGTAAAAATATTGGAATTAACTTTTTCATGTTTTTTGAAATTTTACGGACAAAAGTATTGGATTATTCAAAGAAAATCAAATG
>CANFUJ010000130.1 GCA_947450165.1 Chitinophagaceae bacterium | reverse complement strand
GTTTTAAAATCAGCATCTTCAAATCCTTTTTCGTTTTGAATTTCTTGAGGGAAATGTAACTCCACCGTTTGTTCATTTAATTTACCAAACACAGAAAGCTTCCCATTTTCGAGACTAGACTTGCCCAAACACCTTTCGCAGGTTACGCCTGACGCTAAGCGAATACACAATCCAAAGCCAGAAGTACAGTCTGTTTTGGGTTTGTGAAAATTAAAAATTTCTAAGTTCACATAAAACGTAGGACAAGTTCCAGGTGGACAATTAGGTGGGTTGTCATCAATACCTTCTCTGGTTTTTTGAGTTTGTGCGTTTAAATTATGCACACTTAAAATCATTAAAAAAAATAATAGTTTTTTCATGTTTATATTTTTATTGCCTACTCTAGATTCGGTTTTCGGCTTACCCGCTCAATGGCCGTTGATGCCGTAAAATTGAATCTCAAATTCTGGGAAGAAGAAAAATTTAACTAAATAAAATTCAGGTTGAGACTATATTTATTAAGCCCTTTTTATTCGTGAAAATCACCCTAAAAAGCACGTTATTTTCTGTTCATAAATGGATTATAATCACTGCTAAAAAATTTGATGCATATTTATTTTTACAAAAAATTAAAATCATAAAATACTTGCTTATGAAAAAGAAAAACAATGCTGGTGGATATGAAAGAATTAAAGTTGGTGCTAACATCAGAAAATGGAGAAACATGAAAGAAATGAAACAAAAGGATTTAGCGCATGGTTTACGCATGTCGGAAGCTGCGGTTAGTAACCTTGAAAATGATTTAACGGATATCACGTTGAGTCAATTGGAAGACATTGCTATTGTATTAGACATTGAAGTAGAACAATTATTTTCAGACCCTCAGGAGATGGTTGAAAAAAAATATACGGATGCTGAGCAAGAGAAAAAATTTGTTATGGAACCCGAATGGATTTATGCGTTGATAGGAAGCATTCAAAAAAAGGACGAACAAATAAAAACGGTATTAGACAATTTTATTTTAAATCCGGGGTACGGCGGGAGGGGGGTGAAGTAGGAGCGAAAAAGAGATCGAGATCGAGTATTGAGTCCATACTTTCTTCTTCATTCTCATTCTGTTTCTCGCTTGATGGGAAAGGATTTAATTCAATTTGCTGGTTTAATAGTTTAATGGTTGGAAGCATTTTCCGATTTTGGCATTAAAGAAAGGTTCAAAAGGTTCAATAAGTTCAATTGGTTTAAGAGGTTGGAAGCATTTTCCATTTTATTAGCTTCTTAATTCTTTTGAATATTTTGAACCCTACGATGTCACTATCCCTTCGCCTTTCGGAAGGATTGGGATGGGGGCTATACAACTACAATAAACAAAAGTATGTTTAAACCAAAAATGCTTCCAACCTTTTGAACCAATTGAACTTATTGAACCTCTTGAACGTCTCAAATCTCTCAAACCTCTATTATTTTTTTTTATCTTGCATAATGCGATTTCGTTATTTCATTTTATGCCTGATTCTTATTTATACCTGCAGTTGTACATCAACGTATAAAAATTTTAATCCACAACAAAAATTTGCAGTACCTCAACTGCAACAAGACTTTACATTGGCTAGAAATGTATTGGAAAAAATACATCCAACCCTATATTGGTATTTGCCAAAAGATAGCATGGATATGTATTTTAATGCTGGGTATAAATATTTAAAAGACAGCATGACTGAACAGGAATTTAATTGGAAAATTATGGCGCCAATTATTCATCAAATTCATTGCGGTCATACCAGTATAAGATTAAGCGAGCATTACGAAAAATGGGCAAAAAATAAAGTCTTCGCTTCTTTTCCATTGTACTTAAAATGTTGGAATGATACAATGGCAGTAGTTGCTAATCTAGATACAACAGATCATATTTTTAAAAGAGGCACGATAATAAAATCCATAAACAAAATTCCGGCAAATAAAATCATCAACAGAATGTTGTTTTATCTGCCCGAAGATGGATATGCGCATAATGTAAACTATATCCGAATCAGTAACAATTTCCCTGCATTACATCGAAATATCTTTGGGTTAAGTAAAACGTATAATATAGAATATGTGGATTCATTAGGAACACAAAAATCAACGACGTTAAAATTATTTGAACCAAAATCTGATTCAACAATAACAAGTAAACCAAAGCAAAAGATAGAAAAGGATTCTATTAAAATAAAAAGGAATGAAAAATATAGGTCATTAAAAATAGACCCTTCTGGAAAATTTGCTGTTATGCAATTGAACAGTTTTTCTAATGGAGGGTTAAGGTTCTTTTTTAGGAAATCCTTTAGCGCATTGAAGCGAAAAAATATAAACAACCTGATTATTGATTTGCGTAATAACGGAGGCGGTTATATTTTTAATTCGAATCTGCTGATAAAATATATTTCGAGAACGCCAGTTCTTGTTGCAGATTCTATTTATTCAAAAGTGAAAAGTTTGGCTCCTTATACCCATCATTTTAAAATGGGAACCATAACAAGTTGGGGTTTGCGATTTATGACCAATAGAAAACGAAATGGACATTTTGAAGAAAATCAATTTGAAAAACAATTGCTCGTTCCAAAAATTAAAAATCATTATAACGGTAAAGTGTATGTGTTGATCAGTGGACCTACATTTTCTGCATCTACTTTATTTGCCAATGCGGTAAAAGGTCAATCGGGAATTAAATTACTTGGCGAAGAAACAGGTGGAGGCTGGTATGGAAACGGAGGCGTTTTAATACAAGATTTAGTTTTGCCCAATACCAAACTTAGACTCCGTATGCCTTTGTTTAAATTGGTACAATACAATCATAAAAGCAGTAATATAGGTAAGGGTATTCCACCAGATATTTATGTACCTACTTCTTATGACGCCTTGATAAAAGGATATGATAAAAAAATGAAGGTGGCACAAACATTCATTATGCAAAATCTTGAAAAATAAAATCGTCTTTGTCTTTTAGAAATGGCAAAGTTGCACGGATATCATTCAAGCATTCTTTGTCCAACGCTATTGAAAAAATATCTGCTTCATTGCTTTTATGATATAGCGGCATGCCAAGCGGATCAATAATCATTGAGTCGCCCGAATGTGGATTTCCTTTTCCATCAATGCCAATGCGGTTTAGGCCAATTACATAACATTGGTTTTCGATTGCTCTTGCGGTAAGTAATGATTTCCAAGCATGGCTTCTGCGTTCTGGCCAATTGGCAACGTAAATTAAAATATCGTATTCACTTGCATTTTGTTGACGCGCCCAAACAGGAAATCTTAAATCATAACAAATTTGCAAATTAATTTTCCAGCCATTTACAGAAGTAATCAATCGATTGTTTCCTGCTGAAAAATATTTATCCTCACCCGCGTATCCAAACAAATGTCTTTTATCATAATACCCAAACGTTTCATTTGGCAGCATCCATATCAATCTGTTATAAAATTTATTTTCTTCTTCGATGATGATGCTTCCGGTTAAAATAATTTTGTTTTCTCTAGATATGCGTTTCATCCATTGGATGGTATTGCCGTCCATTTTTTCTGCCAATGATTCAGCGTTCATCGAAAATCCTGTGGTAAACATTTCAGGTAGTATGACAATTTCTTTTTTTGTAGAAATGCCTTTTATTTTTTCTTCAAACATGGCTAAATTGGCCGTTTTATCTTCCCAAAATAAATCAGATTGAATGGTGGTAATGTGTAACATCGTAAAAGATTTTAGCTATTGCACATTAAAGATATAAACGCATGTTGAGAAAATATACAATCACTTCAATTAGATAGCTTTTATATTTGTGTCAAATTTCCGAAAATGAAAAGTTTGTTGCTATTGATGTCAATTGTTTTTTGTTTGAATACGCCATTGTTGGCTCAAAATAAAATTCCACCTGTTGATCAATCACCTTTAGATATAAGTTATTACCCAGAAAACTATCCCGCATCAAAAGCACAGAAAAAAACAATAGAACCTTTAATCGCCAGGGTAATTTATAGCAGACCAGCGATGAATGGCAGAAAGATATTTGGCGGCTTAATTGAATACGGAAAGGTTTGGCGTTTAGGCGCCAATGAAGCCACAGAAATTGAATTTTTTAAAGATGTTTTAATCAATAAATTAAAAGTAAAGAAAGGAAGATATACTTTATATGCCTTGCCTAACCCCAATAAATGGAGCATCATTTTAAATAAAGAAATTGACACTTGGGGTGCGTTTTTATATGATAGCACAAAAGATGTAGTTCGTATTGAAGTAATTCCGGAATTAACAGAACAACCCGTTGAACCTTTCACCATGTTTTTTGAAAAAAATAATCTCCAAAATTTCAACTTGAATATCTTTTGGGAAAATACCAAAGTTGTTTTACCAATTGCCATTTCAAAAACAGTAACCAAATAATGGGGAATTAAGTCCAATTTCAAATATTGGGTTATGCTTTAGTTTGATATTTATCTGTTTTCCTCACTGGGTCATCCAAAATAAAAAACTAAATAAGTCCGAATTGTTTTTCAGATTATTTTCTTGAAAAATTAAAAATCCCGAAAAAAAGGTAATATATAATACATCCTCAAATCATTAAACCAGTTTAGTGAGTTTAACCCATATTGATAATAACGAAGCCAATAAACGCTCAAAGATAATCTCAAAATGAGGGTAGATTTTCATGAATAAACTTTAGTGAAAATATTTGGCTATCTGAGTTGGGAACACGTAATATTGCAATATTGCAATATCGTAAATAAGCAGAGTTTCCATCTAATAAACCACCTCAAAAAATTAATAAGCAAGTAATTTTCAAATCAAAATTGTCATCTCCTGTTTCACCCACAGGATTCAACCATCATAAATAACTAAATTAAGCCCAACTATAGTGTCAAAGGATTTCCTTGAAGAAATCTCAGAAAATAAGGGAAAATACCAAAGTTGTTTTACCAATTACCATTTCAAAAACAGCAACCAAATAATGGGGATTTCAAATATTTGGTTATGCTTTAGTTTAGTTTGATATTTACACCATGTGTGGTATTTCAGGAATCATATCTCATCAAGGTTTTGATATTAATTTTCAACAACTGAAATTAATGTCGGATGCCCTTATTCACCGTGGTCCGGATGGATCTGGTGTTTGGATTAATGCACAGAAAACGGCAGGATTCGCTCACAGAAGATTAGCCATTATTGATCTTACGAATGATGCCGAACAAC
This sequence comes from Chitinophagaceae bacterium, assembly GCA_947450165.1. GTDB lineage: Bacteria > Bacteroidota > Bacteroidia > Chitinophagales > Chitinophagaceae > Ferruginibacter. The sequence continues at coordinate 1,965 of CANFUJ010000130.1, read as the reverse complement.
CCATGCATTATTTGGACAATTATAGCATTGTATATAACGGGGAAATTTACAATTACATTGAAATAAAACAAAAGCTTAAACAATGCGGTTATTCGTTTAAAACCAATAGCGATACCGAAGTAATTTTAGCTGCGTATGATTATTATAAAGATGATTGTGTGCAACATTTTGATGGCATGTTTTCATTTGCCATTTGGAATGAGAAGGAACAAACTTTATTTGCAGCCAGAGATCGTTTTGGTGAAAAGCCATTCTTTTACAACAATGATAAACATCGATTTGTATTTGCCAGTGAAATGAAAGCTCTATGGGCATTTGGGGTTGATAAACAGGTGTCAAATAAAATGTTGTCAAACTATTTAATTACAGGCAATGTTCAAAATGCTTCAATTAAAGCTGAAACTTTTTACGAACATATTTTTGAATTGCCTGCTGCGCATATTTTAAAAATAAAAAACCAAGAGGTACAAACTTTTCAATATTGGGATTTGCAGAAAAACAATATCCTCAAGGATACTGAAGAAAATGTGATTCAAAAATTAGACGAACTTTTACATGATTCTGTAATGAAGCGATTGAGAAGCGATGTGCCTGTTGGTATGAGTTTGAGTGGCGGATTAGATAGTTCAACTTTGTTGCATTATGTTTCACAACATCAACCCAAACTAAAAACATTTTCTGCTGTTTTTCCTGGATTTGAAAAGGATGAATCGGCTTTTATAAAAAAATCTGTTAACCATTATCAAGTAGAGAATTTTTCCATCACACCAAACGAAAAGAATTTGGTTGATGATTTTGAAAAGTTGATGTATCATCAGGAAGCCCCTTTTCAATCGAGTAGCATTTTTGCACAATACAAAGTATATCAATTGGCAAAAGAAAATAACATTAAAGTACTCTTGGACGGACAAGGCGCTGATGAAGTATTTGGTGGGTATTTAAAATATGTACAATGGTTTTTATTGGAGCTGCTTCGTAATAAAAAGATAAACACATTTATAGTTCAAAAAAGAAAACTAGAACAAAACTTTCCCGATTTTCATTTTGGCATAAGTCATTATTTGGCTGCATTTTTTCCAAATCAAGCGGCAAAGGCGTTAAGCATTCGTGCTGAGAAATCGAGCAAAGCAAACGCATATTTTACAAACGAGTTTGTAGCATTTAATGCTGATAAAAACTATAACGAAAAACCAGTTGTGAAATCGCTGAACGACATTTTATATTTCAACACCATGCAAATGGGATTAGGTGAATTACTGCGATTTGCGGATAGAAATTCGATGGCACATGGTTGTGAAGTAAGATTGCCGTTTCTTAATCATAAACTTGTTTCTTATATTTTCAGTTTGCCTTCAAATTTTAAAATTCATGATGGCTTTTCAAAATACATTTTAAGAAAAACGATGCAAGGAAAATTGCCAGATGAAATTGTTTGGCGCAAAGAGAAAATTGGTTTTGAACCACCCCAAAATCAATGGATGGATTCTGCATTGATGCAAGATTATTTACAAGAAGCCAAGCGGAATTTAGTTGATAACAACATCTTGAAGCCAGAGGTTATGCATAAAAATTTCGAAAACTCAGGGGCGCACGAACCAAAAAATCTAAATTGGCGATTTCTTTGCGCTTCGCAGTTATAGAAAAAAAATTGAAATTAATAAGCGGTAGGACAACGATATGTACTGATGTTGAACGAAAGACCAATTTCAGCCATGATGTATTGATCTTTTTGTTTGCTCCAACCACGTTGACGACCTTTTGTTCCTAAAATTTGTCCTTCAGAACGATCTTGCAATTGACCAGCAGCACTTAAGATATAAGCACTTTGGTTGTTAGGATCTGGTTCCCAGAAATTAGGATTTTTGCTACCATCAGGTAAATAAAGTCCAGCGTATTGAGTGCTTACATCATCCAAATAATCGGTAGTTGTAAAACGGTGAACTATTTCGAAATTTAGATTTGTTT
>CANFUJ010000129.1 GCA_947450165.1 Chitinophagaceae bacterium | reverse complement strand
TTTTTCTCATGTCTGAATTTAAAATTTATTTCTTTAAACGTATAGTAGTAATAAAAGTAAAAAAAAATGTTAACACAAAGCCGAAAAATTTTAATTATTTGACTTTTTTCAATTTTTCTGGCAAGATTATTAGGTTTTTTATGTCCCCCAGCCTAAAAACAACTTCTTTTTCCCTCGATTTGGGCACTTCTAAGGTCAAATTTGAAAATAAATTGATTTCTTGACTGATCACATTACACTGACATTGTTTAACAATTACCATCACATCATTGATTAATTGATAATCAAATTCTATTTTTAATTGAGTTGTAATGGGTTTTTGAATGATGGGCACCATTTGCAATGCCAACACTGACGCAGTTTTATACGCATTGATTAAACCAGGAACACCAAGTAAAGAACCACCAAAATACCGAACTACAATTACCGCAACATTGCATAATTTCTTACTATCAATTTGTCCCAAGATTGGTTTGCCTGCACTGCCTGAAGGTTCACCATCATCACTGGATCTAAATTCATCTCCTGTAAATCCCAAACGATAAGCAAAACAATGATGTACTGCTTTTGGATGCTCCTTTTTTAAATCTTGTAGGTGTTTCTTAAAATCCAATGCTGAAGCTATTGGATATGCAAATGCCAGAAATTTACTTCCCCGATCTTTAAACTCCGCAAATGATGGTTGTTCTATGGTGTAATAATGCTCCATCTATTTTGCTTTATTCATTTTTGGGTTTGAAAAATATTGTATCAAATCGTTTTCTATTTTTTCTTGTTTGAAAGATGTTTTGTTTTCAAAATTTGGAGATGCGATTCCATTTTCTATAATCATTGTTTGATTGGTAATTATCCGCGCTTCATCCCAAACTCCTACATCAATAAATGTTTGCAATAATTTGGCACCTCCTTCAATGATAACTGATTGTATGTTTTTTTGATACAGCAATTCATTGAGTTGAGGAATTATGTCACACTCAAAATTAATTTGAATAAAATCATTTTTCCTATCTATTTTATTTATGTTCTGATTCAAAATTATGGTGGGTGCTGATTGATCTAATATTTTAGCCTTTTGTTCAATTTTTAAATCTCTGTCAATAAAAATTCTAATGGGATTTTTACCTGCCCAATTTCTAGTGGTTAAGGATGGATTGTCCATCTTTACCGTATTTGTGCCCACCATAATTGCAGCTTCCTCGCTACGCCATTTATGCACCAAAACATCCGTTAATGCATTAGAAATTTTAATCGATTTGCCTTGAAATCCAGATATGCATTGATTTTCAGATTGCGCCCATTTTAAAATAATAAATGGTCGTTTCTGTTGATGAAAAGTAAAGAATCGCTTATTCAAATCAATGGATTCTTTTTCTAAAATGGCTGTAATGATTTCTATACCTGAATCAGATAATTTTTTTATTCCGGAGCCGTTTACTTTTTCAAATGGGTCGGCACAAGCAATTACCACCTTTGGAATTTTATACGCAATAATAAAATCTGAGCATGGTGGCGTTTTACCAAAATGATTACAAGGTTCTAAAGAAACATACAATGTACTTTTTTCAATGAGATGTTGATCATGTTTCTTTACACTATTGATGCAGTTTACTTCTGCATGTGCTTGTCCATATTGTTGGTGAAACCCTTCTCCAATAATTCTATTTCCATACACCAAAACCGCGCCCACCATAGGATTTGGCGCTACGTTTCCTAAACCAAGTGATGCCAAATCAAGGCATCTTTTCATGTATGTGTAATGTTCGTTCAACGCATAAAATTAAGCATTGAAAAATAAACTAAGTTTGTACCGATGAAATTAAACGAATTTTATAGGCATTATCTCTCGAAATTGGGACAGATTTATGTTGAAAATGAAGCGTCAAATATCACCAAAATGGTTTTTGAATCTTTGGCAAATATCAGCAGAGCCGATGTTATAAGAAATCCCGAAATGGAAATCGAGTCGGAAATTTTTTCATCCCTAAATCAAGCACTAGAGCAATTGCTCAATCATCAACCTATTCAATATGTTTTAGGCGAAGTATGGTTTTATCGTTTAAAATTTAAAGTTTCTGAGGCCGTTTTAATTCCTCGTCCAGAAACAGAAGAATTAGTAGAAATCGCTATTGAGCATCTAAAAAAAACAAAGCAAAAAAAGGTGTTGGATATTGGAACGGGTAGCGGTTGTATTCCCATTTCTATAAAAAAAAATGTTCCAGAAATAAATATTACTTCTGTTGACCTAAGCAATAAAGCCATTGAAATCGCTTCAGAAAATGCGGACAATCTTCAAACAAAAATTAATTTTAAAGCACTTGATTTTTTAGATGAAAACAATTGGAAAAATCTTGATGTATTTGATGTAATCATCAGCAACCCACCTTATATTCCTGATGTAGAAATACAATCAATGGATAAACACGTAACAGCGTTTGAGCCACATCTGGCATTATTTGTTCCTGATGAAGATCCTTTAATATTTTATAAAGCGATTTTAAGTTTCGCTCAAAATCATCTTGATAAAAACGGGAATATATTTTTGGAAACGCATGAAAATTTTGCGGATGACGTTTGTGCTTTATTTAAAGACGCAGGTTATGAAGCAAAAGTAAAAAACGATTTGTTTGATAAACCGAGAATGGTATTGATTAGTCGCTTCCACTAACCGTAGCAGATGTAGTAGCACCAAGTTTTCTAGCCACTTTCATCACTTTTACAATTTCACCCCATTGCGCTACTGAATCTGCATTGATTACTACGGCTGGCTTAATGCTATCGCCTTCAATGATGAATTTTTTCAAAGAAGATTCTAAAGAATCAGGATTGATTTTTTTAGACCCAATGAAAAAATTCTTGTCTTTATCTACACTTACCACCACACTTTGTTTTTGCTTGGTATCGCTTTTAGATTTGGGAACACTCATTTTAATTACGTTGGGATTAGCCAAAGTAGAAATCATTAAAAAGAACATCAAAAGAATAAACAGTATATCGTTTAATGGACCAGTATCTACTTCCGAATGTTCGTCCCTTAATTTTGTTTTTCTTAAGCTCATAGGTTTATTATTGGAATCGAATTATTGTTTGGTTGGTTCTTGAAGAATGTCAATGAACTCGCTACTTGCAGCTTCCATTCTATTTGCCATTCTATTGATTTGTGTATCTAAAAAGTTATACCCTAAAAATGCTAGCATCCCAATAATCAAACCAGTTGCAGAAGTAATTAATTTGATGTACATCGCATCTGCAATTTGACTAATTGATGGATTGCTAATGGTGGCAAATTCTTTAAGCAAGATTACCAATCCGATGATGGTTCCCACGAAACCAAACAAAGGTGCGATGCGAGCAATAACGGAAATGATGCTTAGATTTTTTTCCATTTTATAAAGCTCGAGTTTACCTACATTATCCATACTTTTTTCGATGGCATCAATAGGTTTTCCAATTCTTTGCAATCCTTTATCAATCATTTTTGCAATTGGATGTTGTGCACTTTTTGCTACACTTCTTGCACCAGAAATATTCCCAGTAACAATATGATCTCTGATTTGATTCATGAAATTATCATCAACCAAACTGGCTTTTTTTATAACCAATAATCTTTCTGTAAAAAAATATACAACCAAGGCAAATAAAATACCAAGTGGAATCATAATTGGACCACCCTTGCTAAGCATGCCTAAAACACTTTCTACTTTTTCGCCACTGGCTTGTGCGACTGCAGTACTATCAACTTGCAATAAAAAACTAAACATATTGGATAATTAAATCTGAATAAAAAATTACGCTATGCAATTAAATAAAACTATTGCAACTGGGCAAGAAAATTAATGTTAATGTTACTTCAAAATTATTTTGGTCCCATTTGTTGCATCGCCATAATTTGACGCATGGTTTTTTCCATGCCCTCGCTACTGCCATCTAAAAATATGACATTACCTTTTCCATATTCTGCAAAATTTTTGATGGCCTCTGTCCACATACTAAATAGAATAACATTGGTATCTAAATTGGCTTGTTTCATTTGTTCTGCTGCCTGACCCATACCTTTTGCTACTTCTTCTCTGAACAACGCTACCCCTTGACCGCGAAGTTGAGCTGCTTCTCTTTCGGCTTGTGCAGCAATTTTAATGGCATTACCTTCTGCCTCAGCAGCTTTGGTTTTGGTGATTAATAAAGCCTGACCTTCATTTTCGGCAGCAGCTTTTAAATTGTTACTAGCAACAACTTTGCTCATACTTTCAATAATCGCTTGATCAAAAGTAATGTCGTTGATTTGTAAATCCTTAAGGTGATAACCCCATTCTTCTAATGAAGCATCTACATGTTCTTTAACGAACTCAACAATATCTCTACGCAACAATAAGATTTCGGATTGTTTTTTTGTAGCAACAAAAGCCCTGATGTTTCCTTCAATGGTTCTAACCAAAGCCTGCATTAAATCTTTATCGCTGATAAATTTAAAAGCTACATTTTGAATGGTGTCTTCATTTTCATTTTGTACAGAATAAAGCAACATCGATTTGAAATAGACATTTGCCTGATCCACCGTAACCGCCTGGAATTCCAATTCTACAGAACGGTTTTGAATACTAACGCGCTTGTATACCTGATCAATAATTGGAATTTTAAATCGCAAGCCAGGATGTTGAATGCCTACATATTTTCCAAATCGAGTTATTACCGCAATCGTTCCTTGATTGACTGTAAATAACCCACTAAAGACAAAAATTCCAATCGGAATCAGCCACCAGAATTGTGCTATCATATTCATTTTTTAAAGGTTTATGGTTTGGTGTTTGGTGTTTGGTGTTTGGTGTTTAAACCTTCTGCTATTCAGGATCTAGAATCTAACCTTTCTCCCAAATCTCACAAAGATGTACAATAGTTTCTGATGCTTTCATCATATCGTTTACCCCAATCCACTCTAATTTACTATGAATATTTTGCATTCCCGTAAAAATGTTTGGACATGGCAACCCCATATAACTTAATCTGCTGCCATCTGTGCCTCCACGTATGCTTTCTTTTTTTACAACCAGTCCAGATTTCTCTATTGCTTTTGCAGCGTTTATGGCCACTTCAGGATGATGATCCAATATTTCTTTCATATTGCGATATTGCTCTTGCTGAATATACTCCATGGTAGCACCTGGAAATTTAGCTACAACTTCTTCCGCAATTGATTTTAATCTATGATGATGCGATGCCAATCCACTCAATGTAAAATCTCTCACTATAAAACCAATGGTTGTTTTTTCGGAAATCCCATTAAGCGAAACGGGATGAACAAAACCTTGTTTGCCTTCTGTTGTTTCTGGACTCCATTCATCTTTTGGCAATGCATCTAAAATGGCACCAGCAACTTTCATGGTATTTACCAAAATATTTTTTGCATAACCTGGATGCGCTATCACACCATGAATAACAATAGAAGCAGCATCCGCACTAAATGTTTCGTCTTCCAAACTACCTACTTCTCCTCCATCTAACGTATATCCATAAGTGGCGCCAAGTTTTTGCATGTCAATTTTTGCAGTTCCTTGTCCCACTTCTTCATCTGGTGTAAATAAAATTTTAATGTCTCCATGCTTAATGTCAGGATTCAACATTAAATATTGAGCAGCTTGCATTATAACCGCTACTCCACTTTTATCATCAGCACCCAATAAGGTTAAACCACTTGCAGTGATAATATCATGGCCAATATGATTTTTTAAATACGGCGAATCTGAAATGTTTAAAACCTGTGTTGAATCATCTGGAAGAACGATATCATTTCCATCATAATTTTGATGCACAATTGGCTTCACGTTTGTTCCACTACAATCAGGCGCTGTATCTACATGCGAACAAAAACAAATTACTGGAATATTTTGCTTGTTAGAATTAGAAGGAATGGTAGCATATACATATCCAAATTCATCCACAGTAGCATCCGATAAACCCATGGCTAAAAGTTCTTTGTGTAATAGCTTACTTAAATCTTTTTGCTTTTCTGTTGTAGGATGTGCATGACTATTAGGATCACTTTGGGTATCTATTTTTGTATATCGAACAAAACGATCTATGAGTTCAGCTTTATTGATTAAAACCATAATTAAAAATTACGAACGACTTTATTATAAATAATTAGGCGATTTCTACCAATTCAATATCGAAAATCAATGTTTCGCCAGCCAAAAAATGGTTGGCATCCAATATAATTACATCCTCTTTTATTTCAGCAACTACGACAGGAAATGGTTGTCCATTTTGGTCGCTCAAAGTCAATGTCATGCCAACTTCCAATTTCATTTCAGCTGGTACATTTGTTTTAGGAAAAGGTATAATGGCTTCGTCACTTTTTACCCCGTAAGCATCTTCAGGCGCAATTTCAATTGTCTTTTTTTCTCCTAATTTCATTCCTGGCATTGCAGCATCAAATCCTTTAATCATTTGACCAGCGCCAATTGTAAATTCCAATGGTTCTCTTCCTACTGAAGAATCGAATTCTTTTCCCGAAGTTAGTTTTCCTGTGTAGTGTACTTTTACTAAATCCCCTGCTTTAGCTTGTTGCATTTTAATTTTTTTTGAGTTTAATGTTTGCCATCATCATTGAAACGATGGATATTTGATGAGAATTTTATCGCCAAATGTTGGCTTTAAATAACAATATTAGAAATAAAAAACTACTCAGCCGAATTAAAAAACTTTACCCAACTTTGAACAATGAAACAGATGTTAATAACCTTGATTGCTGCGATTGTTTTTTTATCACAAACAACCTGTGCTCAAAATCAAAAAAACAGTACCAACCATAAACAATTAGAAACTGGTGCCGACCAAATTTCTAGCTTCTTACCTCTCCTGAAAGGCAAATCTGTAGGGGTTTTTGCCAATCAAACTGCCGTAATTGGGAAAACCCATTTAGTAGACAGTTTGATACATTTGGGTGTAAATATTCAAGTCATATTTGGACCAGAACATGGATTTAGGGGAAAAGCAGATGCCGGTGAACATGTTGATAATAATATTGATGCGAAAACTGGGATTCAGGTAATTAGCTTGTATGGAAATCACAAAAAGCCAACTTCCGAAGATCTAAAAAACATAGACATCCTTATTTTCGACGTTCAGGATGTTGGGGTAAGATTCTACACATTCATTTCTTCTTTGGAGTATATGATGGAAGC
>CANFUJ010000128.1 GCA_947450165.1 Chitinophagaceae bacterium | reverse complement strand
GCTGTAAATATTAAAGATTCAAAAGGTTGTGTCATAGTTCGTTCATTAACCATTACACAACCAGCTACTACATTAGCATGCTCAGGAGTGTCAACCAATATTTTATGTAACGGCACCACGTCAACTGTAACCATCTCTGCAACTGGAGGAACTTTACCTTATGTTGGTACGGGTACGTTTGCCGTGTTGGCTGGAACATACACTTATGTGGTTACCGATTCTGTGGGTTCTACAAAATCTGTTACACTAACCATCACAGAACCTACTGCACTTACGCTAAGCACTACATCCGGAAGAATTATAGAATTCGGGGGATCAACCAATATTAATTGTATTGCAACTGGCGGAAAAGGAACTTATACTTATAAATTGGATGCGGGTGCATATCAAGCTTCATCTTTATTTTCATCATTATTGGCAGGCGTACATATTGTCTATGTAAAAGATTCCAACAATTGTGTAACGAGCCAAAACATTACGTTGACGCAACCTTCAGCTGCATTAACCATCACAGCCACACCAACCATAATTGCTTGTAATGGGGATAGTTCATTTGTAACGGTAACGGCTAGTGGTGGAACGGCTCCTTATGTTGGCACAGGAAGATTTTCGAGATTAGCAGGTACATACACATTTACCATAACCGATTCCAATGGAGTGAGTCGCAGTTCAACCATTACGATAACACAACCAATTGCTATTGCTGCATCGGTTTCGTCAGGATTTATTTCTGTTGCTGGTGGAACAACAAGTATTACCGTTTCAAATATCATTGGAGGGCTCTCACCTTATTCTTATTCCTTAAATGGAGGTTTATTCCAAACGAGTAATATATTTTCAAATATTCCTGCTGGAACTCATAATGTAGTTGTTATGGATTCAAAAGGCTGCAGAGTTACTAAAACAATTGTTATTGTTCCTCCTGTTCAAATTACTTACACTTATACAAACGGCTGTAATAATACTTGGAATGGTTCTATTACAACGGGAGCTATATATGGAACACCTCCGTATAATTATCAAATCAATAGTTTTGGCTATAACACCAGAAATGTATTTACTAATTTAGGTCCAGCTACTTATACAGTTTATGTAAAAGATGCAAATGGAGTTATTTCAAGTGCAAGAGTTGCCATAACTGTTACTTCTGCAGCTTGTATAAAAGCATCAATTGAATTACAAGATTCGACATTATTAAAGAATAAATCCAATTTGTCGCTGTTTTCTATTTATCCCAATCCATCAAATGATGAATTCAATATTAAAATAAGTGGGTTGTTTAATCCTTCTAATTATATATTGTATAACTCAAAAGGTCAAATGGTTCTATCCGAAACAATTGTCAACAAAAAACAATTTAGTTTTGGTAAGTTACTAGCTCCCGGAATTTATTACATTAGGTTTAATGAAGGGAATAATGTTGTATCTCAAAAAATCATTAAGATTCAATAAGATTTTTTGTAGCATTCTGTTTGATGAAATTTAATTCTTCAGTTGGTTTTTTTAAAGTAAACAACCACCATAAGTTTAACCTCAAACAAATATTGTAAAATACAATTGGGGCTAAAATGCCAGTACTTAAAACCACAAGTGCAATAAGAGAGGGATTTGTCATGCCCATTTTAATAAATAGCTGTCTGAATACGGACATTACAATTATTTGCAAACAATAAATATGTACAGAATTATAACCTACAACTCTAAGGAATTTCAAAGTGTTTAATTTTTTCAAACTGAATGATACAGCTATCGATAAAGAGCAACCGACCAAAGCAACAAGCAAGAAAAACAGAGGCATTTTATTCTCAACAAAATAGTTGTTGCCTTTATTTATATTTATTTCTGTAAAGAAGTATTGGATTGTAACAAATGAAACCAGCAATGGTAAAATCGTTTTCCAAGAAGTGAAAAACTTTGTTGCTTTTTCATCCATTATTAATTTTGAAACGGCATCTCCAATCGCAAAAAATAAATAGTATTTAAAAATATCGTTTAAAAAACCAAGATTGATATTGTATACATTGTCTATTGCACAAGCCGAATATAAAATAACCCCAAATACAATTTGTTGAAAAACACTGAATTTAAGTTTCACTTTTAGCATTGCATAAATTACTCCAACAAAAAACAATGCATTTAAATACCAGAATTGTCCTGTAACTCTTGGGTCCGTAATTAAATATACATAACTCATTAATCCAACATCACCTTGGGAATTTGTATAAGAAGAGAATAATAGTTGTAATGAAATTTGAATAATGCCCCAAACCAACATCGGATAAAGTATGCTTTGAACTCGATTATTGAGATAGGGGTTTAGTCCTCTTTTTTGCATGCTTTGGGAAATAAACATACCAGAGGCGATGAAAAAAAGTGGCATACGGAATCCAAAGAAAAACACGTTTATATATTCAAGCCAAGGATGTGATTTTAAATCTAATCCAGCTTTTTCCATGCCTTCAAAACAATGCCTATAGGTTACAAGAATGATACTTATCCCACGGTCATAATCAATCCAGCCATGTCGCTTATCGCTTAATATAAATTTCGAGTTGAATAAGTTCATTTAGGATTTGTAAGATTTTAATATCATGAAAAATTAAAAATTAAAAAGTAAAAATTAATTATTAATAATTCTTTATAATTTTTTAATAGGCTTTTTTATCTCCTTTTATAATTGTATAAACTGTAAGAAACAATATTTTTATATCAAGCCATATGTTCCAATTTTCAAGATACCATAAATCATTTTTAACCCTAAGTTTTATTTGTTTAGGTTCAGTGATTTCTCCCCTTAATCCATTTATTTGAGCCCAACCTGTAATGCCTGGTTTTAAAAAATGCCTAATCATATACTGGTCCACAATTTGAGAATAATCATCTGTATGTTTTACCATGTGTGGACGTGGACCAACCAAACTCATTTCACCTTTCAATACATTAATGAATTGTGGAAATTCATCTAAACTGGTTTTTCGCAATATCTTTCCAATTTTTGTAACACGGTTGTCATTTCTTGTAGCTTGTATTGAATTGGCTTCATTGTTTATGCGCATACTTCTGAATTTCAAACAATTAAAAGATTGGTTGTTTTTACCTGTTCGTTGTTGTTTGAAAAAAATCGGACCTCTAGATTCAATTAAAATTAGTAATCCAATTATTGGTATAAGCCAAGATAAAATAAAAATGATTACGCACAAACTAACTACAACATCAAGAAATCTTTTCTTCAAACGGTTTCCAACATCATCTAAAGGTTCGCTTCTCAAAGATAATACAGGCAGATCTCTAACATAATCTACTACAACAGGTTTGCTGAAAAAATAAGATAAATTAGGGACAACTTTAAATCGAATACATTCATTTTCTGCTTGATGCATCAATTCGTAAATAAATTCATTTTGCTCAGGTGTAATGGTGGAATATATTTCTTGTACATCAAAATCCTTTGCTACTTGAATTACATTTTTAATTTCTGCTAAAACAGGGTAGTGGGTTAACTCTTTAATGTTTTTTTCATCTTCAACAAACCCGATTAATTGAGTGTTAATCGATTCTTCCTCAAAATATGAAGCCAACTTTACTGAAGTACTATTGTATCCTAAAATAATAACTTTCTTTACTAGAAAGTCTTTTGCTTTGAAATAATTTCTTATGCCAAAATAAAGAAATCGGTTAATTAAAATTGAAAAAACAAAAAAGCTAAAATGCAATAAAATAAAGAATCTAGAAACATTTATATCTCTAGTAAAAAATAAATAAAGCAAATCCATTATTGTCCAAAATAAAAATACCTGAACTGTTCTTTTGGTAAATGTTTCAAATTGAAGAATGATTTTTTCAGTATAAACACCAGAAAAAAAAGCCAATATGATCCAAATTGAAATTGTGGTAATCCAAAATGAAAAGTATGTTGATGTATAAGACATGTCGATACTCTCTTTGAAAATTAGTTTAGGCAAAAAGAAGCATGCATTTAACATGAACAAATCCATGAAAATTAAACTCCCTTGTAAATATCTTTTGAATTGTTTATTCATTTTTAAATGATTAAGTCAAAATGCAAAATTAAAAAAGATTGAACGCCTAAATGGCTTGTAATTATTGATTACTCTTTTTATTTTTTACTTTTTACGCTTAAATTGATTGGCATTATATAAATTATGCAGTTAGAAATCATGTTACAAATATTTTTCGACTAAAATGTCTACAATTCTTTCGGATGTTTTTCCGTCCCACAAAGGAGGTATAGTTCCTATTTTCCATTTATTATCCATAATCTTTGTTAGACTTGATTTTAATTTTTCAAGATCATCTCCAATTAATTCATTGGTGCCTAATGTAATGGTTTCGGGCCTTTCCGTTGAATTGCGCATGGTTAAACATGGCACATGTAATACAGTTGCTTCTTCTGTAATGCCACCTGAATCTGTAATGATTCCTTTTGCATGTTTGACCAAATAAATAAATTCGAGATAACCTTGTGGTTCAATCATGATTAAATTTTCATAATCGAGTTGTATGTTTTTTAAAATTTGCTTTGTTCTTGGATGCACCGGAAATATAACGGGAAAGGGTAGGGTTGATTTCATGATGGCATCTAAAATAGATTTCAAGTTTTCGGAATCATCAACGTTTGATGGTCGATGTAGCGTAAGCAGAAAATATTTTTTAATTTCAATAGAAGCGGTTTCAAAAAATGAAGGTTTTCGAAGTCTATCTAAATTACTGATTAACGTATCAATCATCGTGTTCCCTACAAAATGGACATGCGCAGGATTTATTTGCTGATCAATTAATGTTTTTTGAGCAGTTTCACTTGTTGTAAAAAAATGATCGCAAATTGAATCTGTGACCATTCTATTTATTTCTTCTGGCATGGTCATATCTCCAGATCTTATACCGGCCTCAACATGCACAACATCGATACATAGTTTTTTTGCGGTAATGGTACAAGCCATTGTGGAAGTAACATCACCCACAACCAATACCACATCAGGTTTATGCGCAATCAATTCTTTTTCAAACTTTACCATAATGGCTGCAGTTTGTTCGGCTTGAGTTCCCCCTCCGCACTCAAGATTTACATCCGGAGCGGGAATCCCCAATTGCTCAAAAAAACCGCCACTCATAGCATTGTCATAATGTTGACCAGTATGCACCAATCTAAAATGAATATCAACGCCATTTTTATTTGCAGCTTGTATCGCTTTTATTATCGGCGATATCTTCATGAAATTTGGCCTGGCTCCGGCAATTAGTGTTATGTTCATCTGAATAATTTATTTTTTCTTCTCATCAAATTCATGAATCAATGAAATGGTTTGTGCAATATTTTGTTTTGATGATGCTCCAAACAATATAGAGGAAACATTGGGTAAGTTACATACATATTCCAAAGCATCTCTTGCAGGAATAGCCCCGCCTCCAAGCACTTGCATGGCGATTGCCCTTACTTGTTTTTCACGAAGTGTTTTTTCATAAATCTCCATACCTCCGGACATTCTAAATCCTGCTTTATTTATTGAAGAACAAATAATCGGATTTTCAATGCCCACACTTTCCAACATCGCCAACAATTTTGGCATATTCATGGTGATAAATCCTGGTTCTACATTGTATTTTTTAATGACGTAATCATGATACGCTTTTAAAATATCTTTCATCCCAAGTCCCAATAATAAATCCGTCACTACATTTTGAAGAAAAATTACTGGAGTATTTATTTTTTTGAACATTTTCATTTCCGCATCCACCATCAATTCCATGATAGATATATAATCCTTAGACATAACCGCCAATCCACCTTTAAACATTGTACCAAATAAGTTACCCGGAACATATTGTTGAATGGTTCCTACAATGCCTAATTCTGTAACGGCATTGGCATATTTATGTGCGTATGGCATACAAGGGAAAATTGAAAAGTTCTTATACTTTTCTGGATCTTGTCTTACCATTTCACAGATATTTATAATCCTATCGTGTGTAGTACACATGAATGTTTCTGTGCCTAAATTACGTGCAATGTCTATTGTATCTAGTATTGTTTTGTCGTCTTTGAATTTTATAGATTGAGCCCTAGACTTCTCGTCTGATATATGATTAACAGCAAAAAATTGGTTGTCTCCAAATAATATTCTTTCCATTATGCGTTATTTTTTTTGTTTTTTATCAAGCTGATTACTTTATCTGTTTTTGCAGCTGATTCAAATGTGTTTTTATTGTTTGGAACTTCGCCTTTTATCGCTTTTATGAAATAATCTATTTGGGCAGAATACTCTTCACCGCGTAAATAAAAATCAACTTGTTCTGTTAAGTCTGTAACATACTTTACATTCCAACCTCTTGAATACCCTGTTGGACATTTAGCAGATTTAAAATAAACTCTTAATTCAGAAGCATCAGAAATGATTTTTCCCTCAGAGCCAATAACGGTAATAGAGGTAGACATTTTTCGATACGTTTCTTCGCTCCAATTTACAGATAACACGCCCGAAATATTAGTTTCTGTTTCCAATAAAGCATATACGGCGTCTTCAACTTTGTTGGAATAAATAGGCTTTAATAAACTCCCATGTACCTTGTTTATAGGCGCTACAATATGATTTAATAAATCAATGACATGAGAAGCGTAATCCATCAAACATCCACCACCTTCCTCAGGATCAGAGCGCCACGTATCTTGTTTCTTTTTCAAAACAACAGGTCCATATGCTTCTCCCAAAAAATGCTGAATGTTGCCAATATGTCCACCAGAAATAATTCGTTTTACTTCATCAAAAGTGCCAATGAACTTATTATGATAACCAACTTGATTGATTAATTTTTTTTCTTTTGCAATGGCGGCTAACTTTTCACTTTGTTCATATTTCAAACAAAAAGGCTTTTCCACGAACAAATGAATATTTCTGTTTAATAATTCCTCTACAAAATCTGCATGGAATTTTGTAGGTATCGCTACAAAAACGGCATCGGGCTTCACGGTATCCAACATTTTCTTATAGTCTGTAAATGTTTTAAATCCTGAGTATTTCTCCAATACATCATTAACCATTTTAGAGGTGTCTGCAACACCCACGATTTCTACATCGGGATGAGCACCTAAAATAGAAAGATGCGAAATACCCATTTTTCCGGCACCAATTAAGGCTACTTTTATCATTTTGATTTAAATTTTATTATTTC
>CANFUJ010000127.1 GCA_947450165.1 Chitinophagaceae bacterium | reverse complement strand
TGATTGGGATTTCGAATCTAACACCCACGGTTGAAACCGTGGGCTATAATCAAAATTGGAATGGGTTGTTTTTCAAATTATCCCTTAGAAATCTTACGGTATTAAATTACCCTTATCAAAAATCGTGCGACAAAAAAATAAATTTCAAATTTTCTTTCTTTTACGAAATTCTATATTGTAAATTGCCTTTGATTATGTTGTTTTTTTGAATGCATGATTTCGTACCGATTGATATTTTTCCTCTTTTAAAAACATGATTTTGTTTTCATCTTCGTTACGTAAATCTGCGTTCAGATAACTTTTAATCCATTAATCTTTTAATCATGGCGTTACAACAGGGTTTACAGCAAAAATTATTGCAGAAGCTTTCGCCTCAACAAATTCAGTTGATGAAATTGTTGCAAATTCCTACTGCTCAACTCGAAGAAAGAATTAAAGAAGAACTCGAAGAAAACCCTGCATTAGAACTTACCGACGAAGATAAAATTGATGATGAATTTGATTTGAAAGATGAATTTGCCGATAATGATTTTGAAGAAACCGAACCCGATGGAAGCGAGGATGAATATGACAACATAGACATCAGTGAATATGTAAAAGACTCGGATGATGAAGTAGGCGATTATAAATTGAGAGACGATAATTACCCAAATCCCGACGACCAAATTAGTTCACCGCATAGTGTAGAAGCCAGTTTTAATGAATTGATGATTCAACAGTTGGGATTATTGAATTTAAATGATATTGAACAAAAAATTGCCGAGCAAATTATTGGCAGCTTAGATGATGATGGATATTTACGTAGAGAAATTACATCGATAATTGACGACCTCGCTTTTAGACAAAACATTGAAACCAATGAAAAGCAAATCAAAATATTATTGACTCAAATTCAACAATTTGATCCAGCCGGAGTTGGTGCCAGAGATTTGCAAGAATGCTTATTGCTTCAACTTAAACGAAAAGAAAAAAAAGATGCTGATGTATTACTCGCCATAAAAATTATGGAAAAATATTTCGATGAGTTTACGAAAAAGCATTACGAAAAAATTCAAAACGGATTAAACATTTCAGAAGCACAACTTAAAGCCGTCATTCAACAAATCATCAAACTCAATCCAAGGCCAGGCATATTAATTTCTGGATCTAACTTAGGCGAAAACTATATTATCCCCGATTTTTTTATTGTAAACAATGCTGGGAAATTAGAACTTACGCTCAATGGTAAAAATGCCCCTGAATTGCACATCAGCGAAGGGTATAAAGACATGCTCAATCAATATGATAAAGGCAAAAAAAACGACAAGCGCCAAAAAGATGCCGTGATTTTTATCAAACAAAAATTAGATTCTGCCAAGTGGTTTATTGATGCCATTAAACAACGACAAGAAACCCTAATTAACACCATGAGTGCTATCATGCGTTATCAATATAATTTCTTTTTGAGTGGCGATGAAACAGAATTGAAACCAATGATTTTAAAAGACATTGCTGAAAAAACAAATCTGGATATTTCTACCATCAGTCGTGTGGCCAACAGTAAATTTGTTCAAACAGAATTTGGCACATACCGTTTGAAATTTTTATTTAGTGAAAGCATGCAAACCGACGCAGGCGAAGAAGTGAGCACAAGGGAAGTAAAAAGAATTTTATCCGACATCATTGAAGCCGAAAACAAGAAGAATCCGTTTAGCGATGAAATATTAACCGACATGTTACAAGAAAAAGGGTATAATATTGCCAGACGAACCGTGGCGAAATATCGGGAACAATTAAATATTCCAGTTGCCCGCTTGCGTAAAGAAATTTAACCAATCAAAAATGAATGTAGCTCCAGAAAAAATAGAATCGCAAACCTCAACAGATAATTCAATTGTACATAAAATAGCAAAAATCATTTCTGTTTTATTTCATCCTTTATTTGTGCCCATTTATTTTGTGTGGTTTTTATTATACATCCACCCATTGGCATTTATTGGATTTTCAGCAATGCAAAAATTTCAAACTTTAATTATTGTATGCATCAACCTAACCATTTTCCCTTTGGTTAGTGTGCTTTTATTAAAAGCACTTGGCTTTATAGAATCCATTTATTTAAAAACGCAGAAAGACAGAATCATTCCCTACATCGCTTGTGGAATATTTTTCTTTTGGGCATTTACCGTTTTTAAAGAGCAAACAAAATATCCAATGGTATTGGTGGTTTTTATTTTAGGTATTTTCTTGGCATCTTCGGCAGCGTTGTTGGCCAATATTTATTTTAAAGTAAGCATGCACGCCATTGGAATGGGCGGCTTGTTGGGGATATTTGCTGTATTATTTTACAACAACAATTTGTCAATGGCTTGGCCACTGGCTTTGGTTTTAATTATTTCGGGAATCGTATGTACAGCGCGTTTGCTTTTAAACACGCATACGCCTAAAGATATTTATGCTGGATTATTAATTGGAATCGCAACCCAAATTGCAGCGAATTATTTTTTATAATCTACCAGCCTAAAACCCAAGCAAAAATCAAAGGTGCTACAATGGTGGCATCACTTTCTACAATAAATTTCGGTGTATTGATATCTAGCTTACCCCAAGTGATTTTTTCATTTGGAACAGCACCAGAATATGAACCGTAAGAAGTAGTTGAATCGCTTATCTGACAGAAATAGCTCCAAAAAGGAACGTCATGCCATTCTAAATCTTGATACATCATGGGCACCACGCAAATTGGAAAATCACCTGCAATACCGCCACCAATTTGGAAAAAGCCAACGCCTTTTCCAGATGAATTATTTCTATACCAATCTGCCAACCAAACCATGTACTCAATGCCTGATTTCATGGTGGTGGCTTTCATTTCATTTTTAATGACATAAGAAGCAAAGATGTTTCCCATGGTACTGTCTTCCCAACCTGGAACGACAATTGGAATATTTTTTTCCGCAGCAGCCAACATCCAGCTGTTTTTAGGATCTATTTCGTAATACTGTTCCAACACACCACTCAACAACATTTTGTACATGTATTCGTGCGGGAAATAGCTTTCACCTTTATCATTGGCATCTTTCCACAATTGATGGATATGCTTTTGCAATCTTCTAAATGCTTCTTCCTCCGGAATGCAAGTATCGGTTACGCGATTGTAATGGTTTTCCAATAAATCCCACTCATCTTGTGGGCTTAAATCGCGGTAATTGGGCACTCTCTTGTAATGAGAATGCGCCACCAAATTCATAATGTCTTCTTCCAAATTGGCACCGGTGCAACTAATGATGTCCACTTTTCCTTGTCTGATCATTTCTGCAAAACTCAATCCAAGTTCAGCAGTGCTCATTGCGCCCGCTAACGTAACGATCATTTTACCACCTTCGGTTAAATGTGTTTCGTAACCTTTTGCAGCATCCATTAAAGCGGCTGCATTAAAATGGCGATAATGATGTTGAATATATTGAGAAACCGGTCCTTTTTGCATGACTAAAAAATTTAAAAAATAATTATTTAGTTAATGAATTTGTTAATTAAAAATTAAGCTTCTTGACTTATTGATTTTGATGCACGTTTTCTATCCTCTTCGTTTAAAATTGTTTTTCTCAATCTTACGCTTTTTGGCGTTACCTCAATACACTCATCTTGTTGGATATACTCCATACATTCTTCCAAAGTCATTAAGATTTTTGGTGCTGCTTTAGAAGCATCATCCGATCCGCTTGCACGGTGGTTGGTTAATTTTTTTGCTTCCGTAGCATTTACTACTAAATCTCCTGGCTTAATGTGCTCGGCAATAATTTGGCCTGCATAAACTTCATCTCCTGGATCTACAAAAAAGCGTCCTCTATCTTGTAATTTATCAATTGAATATGCGGTTGTTTTTTCAGTTGTTTTTGATAACAAAACCCCGTTATTTCTTCCAGGAATATGTCCTTTCCATGGTTTGTAATCGATGAAACGGTGCGCCATTACAGCTTCTCCAGCAGTATTAGTCAACATGTTGCTTCTCAAACCAATCAAACCTCTTGATGGAATTTCGAACTCAAGATGTTGCATTTCACCTTTGGTTTCCATGATCAACATTTCGCCTTTACGTTGTGTAACCAAGTCGATTACTTTACCGCTATATTCTTGAGGAACGTCTACTACTAAATTCTCGTATGGTTCGTGTTTTTTACCATCAATTGTTTTTACCAAAACCTGAGGTTGTCCGATGGTTAACTCAAAACCTTCTCTTCTCATGGTTTCAATTAAGATACCTAAATGCAAAATACCTCTTCCAAATACCAAGAAGCTATCTGCACTATCGCTATCCTCTACACGAAGCGCCAAGTTTTTTTCTGTTTCTTTAAATAAACGATCACGTAAATGGCGACTCGTTACAAACTTACCTTCTTTACCAAAGAAAGGCGAGTTATTAATACCAAACAACATGCTCATTGTTGGCTCATCTACACTGATAACTGGTAATGCTTCCGGATGTTCTGCGTCAGCAATGGTATCTCCAATGTTGAATTCATCCAAACCTACAACCGCACAAATATCTCCAGCAAATACTTCTGTAGCTTTCTTTTTGCCCATTCCTTCAAATACATACAATTCTTTGATACGCATTTTCTTGATAGCGCCATCAGCTTGCATCAAAGCAATTTGTTGGTTTTCTTTTAAGCTACCACGAGCCACTTTTCCAACCGCAATTCTTCCCAAAAATGAAGAGTAATCCAATGAAGTGATTTGCATTTGAGAATATCCTTCATTTACTTTTGGCTCTGGAACGTATTGAATAATGCCATCTAACAATGGGCTGATGTTATCGATTTGTGTTAATGAACTGTTGAACCAGCCATTTTTACCCGAACCATAAAAAGTTGGGAAATCCAATTGCTCTTCAGAAGCATCTAAATTAAAAAACAATTCAAATACGGAATCATGCACTTCATCCGGACGGCAATTTGGTTTATCTACTTTATTTATAACTACAATTGGTCTTAAACCTAAAGCCAATGCTTTTTGTAATACGAAACGGGTTTGTGGCATTGGTCCTTCAAAAGCATCCACCAATAACAAAACCCCGTCAGCCATTTTCAAAACCCTTTCTACTTCACCTCCAAAATCCGAGTGACCAGGGGTATCAATTACGTTAATCTTAACGTCTTTATAGGTTACAGATACGTTTTTACTAAAAATAGTGATACCTCTTTCTCTTTCAAGGTCATTACTATCCATGATTAACTCTCCAGTTTCCTGATTTTCTCTAAAAACTTTAGTTGCATGTAAAATTTTGTCCACCAATGTTGTTTTACCGTGATCTACGTGGGCAATAATTGCGATGTTGCGAATATTCATTGTTTAATTTTTGTTGCTTTTTTTCAAAGCATTTGATTTTTGACGTGCAAAGGTAAAGGTTTAAAGTGGGTTGGCAAGGACTTATGTGTGATTAGTTTATTAATTCTCGGTTTATTAGCCGCATTTTGCTTGTATCACCAATTATTTAAGCGATAATTTTTGGTTTGACATACATTTGTGGGGAATTAAAAAGTAAAAAATGAAACTAGTTACCTACTTAAAAGATAATCAAGAACAATTGGCAATGTTGATGGATGGAATGTTGTATGATTTGAACAGCTTGAATCCAGAACTTCCCAATAAAATGTCGGATTTTTTAAACCATTGGGATGATTTTTATCCTTTAGCGTTGAATGCCGAAAAGCATTTAAAAAATGGTGTTTTAGCAAAACAATCGAATACCGCTTTTAACGCAACACATATTCTAGCACCTGTTCCGCATCCTACAAGTTGTAGAGATGGATATGCATTTAGGCAACATGTGGCAGCAGCCAGAAGAAATCGTAAAGTGGATATGATTGCCGAATTTGATCAATATCCTATTTTCTATTTTACCAATCACAACAGCATTCAAGGACCAGGCGATATCGTTTGTATGCCCGATCATTTTGAAAAACTGGATTTCGAATTGGAAGCTGCGATTGTAATCAATCGTAAAGGCAGAAACATTCCGGCAAATCAAGCCGATCAATATATAGGCGGATTGATGATTATGAACGATATGAGTGCGCGTCGCTTGCAAATGGAAGAAATGTTGCTGAATTTAGGGCCAGCAAAAGGAAAAGATTTTTCAACGGTGATTGGACCGATGTTGGTTACTTTAGATGAGTTGACTGCTTTTGAAATTCCTTGCAAAGAAAACCACACAGGCAAAGCATGGAATTTAAAAATGACTTGCAAAGTAAATGGCGTTCAAGTGAGTGAAGGAAATTTGGGCGATATGGATTGGACGTTTGCTGAAATTATAGAAAGATGCAGTTATGGTGTAAACGTTCACCCTGGCGATGTTATCGGAAGTGGAACGGTTGGAACTGGTTGCTTTTTAGAATTAAACGGAACAGGAAAACTGAACGATCCAAATTATACTGAACAATGGCTTCAAGCTGGCGATGTGGTTGAGATGGCCATCGATGGCTTAGGCTTACTTTCAAATACCATTGTAAAAGATGAAAGTGAATTTTCGATTTTAAAGTTGAAGAAGTAAGGTGGGGTAAGTAAGTTGTTTTTTTTATGATGGTTTTTCACGCAAAGATCGCTAAGGTGCAAAGACGCAAGGTGGGAGAGTTTGAATAAATAAATTGTTTATGACAGAGAATGAGATTTCAAAGATGGTGTATGATTTGTGTCTTATGATACATAGAAAGTATGGACCAGGCTTGTTTGAGCGTGTATACGAAGAGATTCTTTGTTACGAGTTGAATAAGATGAATATTTATTTTACTCGACAAGAAGAAATTCAACTTGTTCATGAAGAAATTAAAATGGAAGTCGGGTTCAAAGCAGATGTGATTATTGAGCATAAGGTTATTTTAGAATTGAAGTCAGTTGAAGGGTTAATGCCAGTTCATTACAAACAACTACTAACATATTTAAAACTAACAGATCTAAAATTAGGTCTCCTAATAAATTTCAATGTGAATTTGATGAAAGATGGAATACATAGAATTGTCAACAAATTGTAGTTTGATATTTTTTTAAAAGCTAAAAAATATAATATAGTTCCTTTGCTCCCTTGCGAGCCTTACGCGAAATCGTATAAAATAGCGTCTTTGCTCCTTTGCGAGCCTTGCGTGAAAAAAAGTGAAAAAAACAGCATTATTTATGTTGACTATTAAGCTTTTTTGCTTGGTTTCTTTGTTGTTTTGGTGAGGTTTTGAATAACCTTCCATTGTTCTTTTATGGTGGCCTTGAGGTCGGTGATTTCTTCTTTTAACCG
>CANFUJ010000126.1 GCA_947450165.1 Chitinophagaceae bacterium | reverse complement strand
TGCAATGTTTCCTCCAACTGATAAAGTAAATCCACCATCATTTAAGGTATCTCCGGTATTGATTGTTAAATTTCCTGAACAAATGATATTTGATGCTAAATTAAATTTAACTGGAGTTGTATTGGTATTGCTTAAAGTTAAACTAGATAATGCAGTAATTGAAGACGGAATGGTAAAAGGACCAGCTTCTGTTCCACCATAAGTCAAAGCACCTGTCATGGTTAATGAACCTGTACCAGTTGTAGCTGGACCATTTAAAGTAAGTGCATTTGTACCCATTGCTAAAGTTCCGCTAGTAAGCGCTAGTGTACCGCTCACTGTTAGTGCTGCTGAAGCATTGTAAGTTGCAGCTGCACTATTGTTTATTGTTAAATTATTTATTGCTGAAACACCTGCTGGTATTGTAATAGGACCAGCACTTGACCCACCATAAATTAAGTTAGAAGATGATGAAGTTGCAAGCGTACCAGTACCAGATGTTGTGCCATTAATGGTCAATGTGTTTCCAGATACTGCGAAAGTTCCAGCTGTTAAAGTAAGTGCGCCATTTATAGTTACATTTCCACCCATACTAACACCGGCAGCATTATTTACTGTAAGGATATTTAATACTGATGAAGATGATGGAATTTCAAAACCTGTGAAATAAGCTGTTGCACCACCAAGTGTTACATTTACTGATGAACCAAAATTTGGAGCAGCATCTAAAGCACCTGATGTTCTTACAATTGAAGCGCCATTGGCCAATGTTAGATAATTAGACCCAGTAATTGTACTGGTTCCTGTAATGTTTAATGTAAATGTGCCAGATACGGTTGTTGTAGCAGTGAAAGCTTTCGGATTATCCAAACCAGAAACGGTTAAGTTAAAATAATCTGATCTTGGAGAAATATTATACGTACTTGCATTTGTACCCTTATTGTATTCTACTGTACTTGCAGTGCCCAATGTCAAATTATCCGTTCCTAAGAATCCAATCGCACCACCATTAGATCCGTTTGTACCTGCAACAATTAAACCTTTTGCTTTAGATACATATATTGTACCATTAATGGTGGCCGAACCACCACTGTTTATAGTAATGAAGTTTGTAGAACTTGCACTGGTTGAAAATTTAGAACCAGCATCTACTAACAATGAATTTTGAATAATGGTATTTCCGGTTACAGCTAATGCTACAGTAAATGAACTACCGCCATCAATGATTAATTTACCAAATCCTAATCCGTCTGTTGGCACATTTGATAAGTTAAATGCAGCACGACAATGCACTTCTGAAGTACTGTGTAATGCACCAAATGTTGGAACAGTTAAGTTAGATAAAATCAAACTATTTGAACCACCACCTGAAGCTGCAGCGATATCAATTGTTCCTGTTATTGCTCCAGCAGATGAAATCGTTAATGTTGTAGCTGCAGCAGATGCATCTCCTAAAACAATTTTAGAACCAGTTCCAGAAACGGTCCAAGCTGCATCTGTTGTTGCATTATTTAAAATTTTATATGTTATTCCAGCTGTTGTAAAATCAGCAGGATTTGAACCTGTACCATTTGCTAAACTTGTCCAACTAGATGTTGATGACAATGAACCTGATTGATAATAAAAAGTACCAATTGTACCAGATACAGAAACAAGTTGAGACGATGCGCCTGTTGAAGAAACTGTTACATTACCAGAATTAGTACCTAACCCTGTTGGACTAAAACGTGCGTAGATTGTTGTGCTAGCAAGTGATCCACTGCTTTGAGCAAATGCTAATCTAGAAGTAAATCCAGAAGCACTTGATAAAGACACCTGAAAATTAGTTGGAGCGATTACGATTACGCTATCCGTTAAATTAGTACCCGCAATGATGAAACTTGAAGATGAGCTACTAGAACCAGCAGCTACATTACCAAAAGCTGACAATGCATTAGACGTTGATGTAATTGTAGGTACTGCAGAAGCACTAACTGTACTATTTGGAATAGCAACATTTGTTGTTGCTGCTCCAGTACTTGTTAAAGCAACATTTAAACCATTATAACTCCCTTCTGTTGCTGATGCTGCAATTCTTATATATATTGTAGTTGCAGAAACGGCACCACTTGAAGCGGCTACAGTTAATGAGGAGCTAAATGATGAATTATCTGTTGATACCTCAAATCCTGTAGGTGCTGTTACTAATATTCCTGCATTTAAATTAGAACCTGAAATAGAAAAATTTTGAGATGCTGAAGCATTGGTTAAAGTTGTAGAAAATCCAAGTAATGTGCCTGATGCGGTAATTGAAGGATAAGTAATGACTACTTTACCTTGGTAACCCGCACCACCAGCTTTTGATTTACCCGTAGCCCCACCACCGCCACCACCTAATTGCGCAGCACTATTACCAACTTTGTTTGAATCAGAAACCGAAGCGGCACCTGCACCACCTCCAGTGACAGCAGCACCAAAAACTGAAGCAGTGTGAACTGCAGTTGAACAAACTCCTGTTGAAGTACTGCCGTTTGTTGCTGAGTTACCATTTGAAGCCGTTCCTGCTGAACCTCCACCGGCACCACTGGTATTTGCACATGTAGAAATATAAGTACCATTACCTCCTGCTCCTCCCAAATAAGAAATAGTAGCACCTGTAACATTAACAGCATTTATAGTTGCAGTGGCAGTTGCAGTTCCTGCAGAAAATGTAATAGATGGTGCAGTTAAGTAACCACTTCCCATACTGGTGATTGTAAAATCTTTAATTGTATTACTCACTGTTCCATTGTTTCCAACTAAGCTACAAGTTGCTGTTGCTTTCACGCCAGCATACGTTAAAGTAGCTGTGCCACCAGTTGCTGCAACAGCGCCAGATGTATGCGTTGGTGCGACTGTACCAGAAGTACCTGGAGAGGTAATGGTATACAAATTATTACCATTAAAAACTTGCTGATTAAGTGAATATGTTTGCCCGCTTGCCCATGCCGTACCAATTGTTATGGTTGGTGCTGATGCATAAGTTGTTCCTGGATTTGATGCTCCAATCACAATTGAATAAACACCGCCATTAGTTCCTCCTAAACCTACTTTCTGAGTTGTTTGCCCTCCTATACCGCCAGTGCCACCACTAGCATATAGTAATGTGCTAAATGAACTAATACCGCCATTTCCTGCATTGGAATTACCAGAAGCTGGACCTGCAGTACCACCAGCACCTACAATAATAGTGTAGGTTTGTCCTGGAGTAACTGAAACAGTTGCTTTTGAATAAGCACCTCCGGCACCACCACCTCCAGTATATATGTTACCCGAACTTCCTGATCCAGCACCACCGCCACCAGCTCCCCAACATTCTACCTGAACAGAGGTAACCCCGGCTGGACAAGTCCATGTGTATGTACCTGCTGTTGTATAGGATGTTTGAGCATTTAAGCCTCCTATAAAAAATGAAAAAATGAAACCGAACATCAGTAAAAATCTACTGAATACAGATGAAAAATGATTACGCTTTGGTAATTCAACAACAAAATTTGTGTTGTTTTCCAAATTGGAATTGATGCTTTGTTGATTGGATGTAAATAGCTTCATGTTTAATGAATTGGTTTGCATTTGATTTTTCCCATTGCATTGGCAATGAAATTGAAATAATAAATTTATTAATCCTTGTTTTTTGAGGGTCGTAATATGTAATTATGATAAGGTACTTAGGGATGTTTATTATAGGATACGGAAAACTATGTTAATTAATTACTAATTTATACTTCATTTAGTGCTAAAGCAATTTTAATGATATTGATAAATATCTAATTATTTAAAGAAATATTTTGATATTCGTCAATGCTACCAAAACTACCATAGAAATTCATCAATTTAAAGCTTTGCAATCGTTACCGGCAACGATATCTCTTTTTATTGAATAGCTATTTGCCAATATCCCTTTTTTAATAAATTTCAACATCATTATTTAATTATTAGAGATTCACAAACAGATAAGCCAGTTCCATTTAAACAAATCTGATATACTCCAGCATTTATTGATTTAGGCAATGAAACTCGTATCTTATTTCCATTTATATAAATTACTTTATTTTGATACACTTTTCTACCGGCTACATCAAACAAGCTAACTAAAACATCTGAATTATTTTTATCTATACCAGTTATATAAAAGATTCCATCTTTTCCAACAGGATTTGGCGATATTGTTATCAATTGTGTATTTGAACCAAACTTCACAGTTTCAATTTTGCTGTATTGTACACTACCGTCGATACCAATACTTTTTATCATATAATACAAGTTGCCTTTTTTAGGATTTTGATCAACAAATTGATACGTACTCAATTGCATGGCATCTACATTTCCTATTTCTGTGAAATTAACCCCATTTGTAGAACGCTCAATTACATAACGTTGAATATTTAATTCTTGAGCCACAGTCCATTGCACAATTACTTGCTTGGTTTGAGCTATTGCTTTGATGTCTACAAACGTTACCGGCAAAGTGGCAACTGGTCTGAATACAATTTTGAAACGATTGCTTGAATATGCTCCGAGATTATTTGACACCACAAAATTGTATGTTGTTGTTGATGCAAATGACAATTCCGTTTCTGTTTGTAAGTATTGATCTAATAGTATTGGTTTTAAGTTATTGAAGTTGATATTTTGAGGCACAAATTGTAGTTGATAAGTTGATTGCTTCATTTGTGTCATGTTGTAGTGGATGGTATCGCTTGACAAAAATGGCTTTCTCGTTTCTATGGCAAGTGGCTTATTGTTTACCATCAATGCAAAATTTTCACCTGTGTTTACCATTTTACTAGCATCGTCATCATTCAATTCGTTTGCGTTTGCGGCATCAAGCATTTGAGTAACACCATCCACTATTTCAGCTATACCATTGGTCATTTTAAATAAATTGGTTCTGAAAGACGTAAACACTTGATTTTCTCTCTGCACATTTGCACTTCCATTATATTTTGATGTTTCTTTAAAAGTTATCGCTCCTGCTCCTCCTGAACTTGTTTTCACCAAGAACCCTTGACCTGACTGTATTTGCGTATTGGAGGCATTTGTGTAAGTAAGTGTTTGAGGCGTTGGATTACCAACTGCGTCGATTGTTACCCAACCGCCATTTACCCCTACTCTTGGGTCGTATAAATAATACACATTAGTTAAACCTGATTTTATAGTATTGGCACTATTGAAATTTATGGCTGATGCATAAGGATTTGCCACCGATACAAATTGATTGGCTCCGGTACCCACTGAAATGGCAACATCACCAATATTTAATTCTCCTTTCTCTCTTAAAATGGTTGTATCTGGAATATCTGAAATTTGATATTTAGCCCTGCTTCCTCTTACAAAAACCATATATGCTTTGTTGGCTTCAAAATTTGCTAAAGTAGATGAAACACCTACCCACGTTTGTGTTGGCACATTAAAAACTTTTAAAGATGCACCACCTGCTTGATCAAAACCAGTACCTGGACCTGACATGTTTGTACCATACCCAGGATTAGGATTGGACAAATTTCCATTACCACCCTCTTGCCAAGCAGCATTAATGGTTTGAGCGTTGTGTTTTGTTGCCGGAGATAATAAACGCCATGCTTTTAATGTAGGCCCGGTGTCTAAAGTTGTATTCTTTACATTAGAAATAAAACGCTCCGTCCAAACATCTCCAGAAATTGTATTATTAAGATTAGCTCCATTATTTGTCACATCTGCAACGTAAGCAGTTCCACTTTTTCTGCTGCGTAAATTAAGGAATCCATTTGAAGTAAAAATTTTACTAGATACATTCCCAAATTTAAATGCACCTTGAACAATTAATGGTGTACTTAAACTAAAATCACCCAATACAGTTACATTATCGGTTGAGGCTAGATTGTAAACATTTGAAACATCTGCAGGATCTGTTGCCAAACCTCCGCTATACACGGTTAAATTTCTAACCGTTTTATTATTACTTTTTAGCGTATACGTTACACCGTCAGCAATAGTTAAATCTACTTTACCCGTTGTACTTCCAGGCAATTCGTTTGAAGATGACAAACTGTTGTTTATAAATAAATTCATTATATCTGAACCAACTTGCCCAATGGCCATCGTACCACTATTGATATTGATGTCGCCTGAATTGCGAATAATGGTTGAATTATTTTTCATTAAAAGGGTATTTCCACTTCCTATCGCAATGTTGCCACCACTCATGGTTAGCGTTCCCGAAATAGTAGCCGAACAACCGGAAGACCCGCTGATTGATGCCCCTGAAGCTATTTCTACATTATTCAAACTTGGATTGCCAGTAATGTTTTTGTTGTTACCGGTCATTTTAATTTTAGCGGATCCGATTTCTATACCTGCTCCAATAATATCACCTCCAACCATAACATCTGAAGAGCCGATGTTAAAGGTTCCTGCTGTTAATAATAGATTGTTTATAATATTTACCGGTGTGCCCAATTGGATTTGAGCATTTGTGCCAGAACGCGAAATCCTTAAAAGTCCTAGACTATTTGAGTCTGTAGTAAATTTTAGTGCCGTTGACAAAGCATTAGCATTTGTTCCCAAAAAATGCAGATTTGCATTGGGCTTACCAGAAATTGATCCTGTGCTGGTAGCCAAAATATCGCCATAAATATAAAAATTACTGGTGTCTTTTAAGCTTAATTGCGAGGCACCTGAAGCGTTTAAATCAACAATGGTTCTTGACCCACTAAGATTGTAACGAACTCCAGGATTTAATGTTAATGTTCCATATCCACCTGGTGTTGTAAAACTGCTAAACTCATTACCATCAAACATGTTTGCACCAATGGTGATGTTTACTTTTTCCGTAGATGTACTGCCCAATGCCAAAAAACCATTCGTTAATGTTAGTTTACTAATGTCTGTATTTCTAATGATTGTTGAGCCACCCGCCATTCTTAAAAAATTACCTGCATTAACTTTTAATGTACCGCCATCTAATCTTAAAGTTCCTGAAATAGTCCGTGTGATATTTGAAAGTGCTACTCCACCAATTACCACTGTGCTTGGCACATCAGCATAAGTTAGTGCAAATGAAAATGTATTTGAAGTTACAGAAGTAATCGTGAAAGTACCACCAAATACATAGCCAAATTCTGATGTATTTAAGCCCCCCAATGTAACTGAATTGCCGGCAATAAAATTATGTGTTGCTGATGTGGTTATTGTTGCTGTGTTATTGGTAAGCTGAACATTTGTTATTACAAATGGTGTATCTGGTGCAATTGTACGTGGTTCAAATTGCAATGTTCCACTGTTTACTGTTACGTTTGTTGG
>CANFUJ010000125.1 GCA_947450165.1 Chitinophagaceae bacterium | reverse complement strand
TATTGGGTTATTTATTAAATTTCCATAGCCAAAAATTTAGTAACAGATGAAGAACACATTAAAAGTGGAAAGGGCGAAGTTGAATATTACGCAGCAAGAATTAGCGGATAAAGTAGGGGTATCTCGACAAACCATCAATTCAATTGAATTAGAAAAATATGTTCCGTCTACTTTATTGGCCATTAAGATTTCTGAAATATTTAAAATTACGGTGAATGAGATTTTTACATTAGAAAATGGGGATTAAAATAAAATAAATTGTTTATCGTTTTTTATTGCAATTACTTTTACATTTGTGTACCAATTTATTTTACTTCAATAAGTTGTTGAAAATTCACTTTCGTGGCCAATAATCATTCAATTAACAAAGTAACCGCAGCTGGTTTACTCATTGCATTAGGAATCATTTATGGTGATATCGGTACATCACCACTTTACGTATTTAGCGCTGTCATCAATGGTAAACCCATTTCTGAGTTGTTAATCTTGGGCGCGATTTCTTGTATTTTTTGGACACTAACTTTACAAACCACTTTAAAGTATGTGATTTTAACTTTAAAAGCAGACAACAAAGGAGAGGGTGGAATTTTCTCATTGTACACTTTAGTTAGAAGACAAAAAAAATGGTTGGTTTTTCCTGCAATGTTGGGTGGCGCAGCACTTTTGGCCGATGGTATGATTACGCCGCCAATCTCAATTACATCTGCCATTGAAGGATTAAGAAATATTCCAGTTCTAAATGAAATTACAGAATCTACCATCATTATTATAGTAATTGGCATCTTGTGTGTTTTGTTTTTTATGCAACAGTTTGGAACCAACTCAATTGGTAAAATGTTTGGTCCAATTATGTCTTTGTGGTTTTTAATGTTGGCTGTTTTGGGGATTTTTTATGTGGTTACCGACTTCACTGTTTTAAAAGCTTTCAATCCTTATTATGCTATAAAATTGTTAACGACTTACCCTTCTGGCTTTTGGATTTTAGGTGCTATATTTTTGTGTACTACAGGTGCGGAAGCGTTGTATAGCGACTTAGGTCATTGTGGTAGAGGTAACATTCGTATTTCTTGGATCTTTGTAAAATCTTGTTTGATATTAAATTATCTTGGACAAGGTGCTTGGTTGTTAAGTCATAAAGGTGTTGTTTATGCCAATCAAGATTTGATAAAATTGCCTGGTTTTTTATCTAAATTTCCTCATGCGATAGATATGCAAAATCCATTTTATGCAATCATGCCAGATTGGTTTTTGTTATGGGGGATTATTATCGCAACCGCTGCTGCAATTATTGCAAGTCAGGCTTTAATTAGTGGTTCGTTTACTTTAATCAGTGAAGCCATTCGTTTGAATTTATGGCCTAAAATGAAAATCAATTATCCTACGGAAGCAAAAGGTCAATTGTTTATTCCAGGAATTAATACATTGCTTTTTGTTGGATGTTGCGCAATCGTTTTGTATTTCAAATCATCAGGTGCAATGGAAGCTGCTTATGGATTGGCGATTACACTTTGTATGCTTGCAACCACAGTTTTATTTTCAAATTATCTTGTTTCAAAAAGAGTAAATCCATCGTTAATTTGGTTTTATCTTTTTGTCTATATCAGTATCGAATCTTGTTTTTTAATTGCCAATTTGGATAAGTTTCCACATGGCGGATTCGTTACTTTAATTATTGCTGGTGGTTTGTTTTCGGTAATGTATATCTGGTACAGAGCAAGAAAAATTAAAGCCAGATATGTGGAGTTCGTTAGGGTTGAAGAGTATATTCCAAAAATTGAAGAACTGAGCAACGACAGTAGTGTTCCTAAATATGCCACCCATTTGGTGTATCTAACAAGTGCCAATAATCCTAAAGAGATAGAACACAAAATCATGTATAGCATTTTGCGCGGTAAACCAAAACGTGCGGATATTTATTGGTTCGTACATGTACATACGTTAGATGATCCATATACCAGCGAATACACCGTTGAACACATTATTCCAAACGATATTATTCGTGTAGAATTTAGATTGGGTTTCAGAATTCAACCTCGTTTAAATTTAATGTTTAAAAAAGTAGTTGAAGATTTAGTAGCTAATCGCGAAGTGAATATTACAAGCCGTTACGAAAGTCAGCAAAGAAATAATATGGTTGGCGATTTTCAATTTATTGTAATGGAGAAATTTCTTAGTCAGGATAACGAACTTCCATTCTCTGAACATTTAATCATGCGCTTATATTTTTGGTTGAAAGAATTAAGTGTAAGTGAAGAAAGAAGTTTTGGATTAGAACAAAGTAATGTTGCTGTAGAAAAATTTCCGCTAGTAGTAGCCCCCGTTAGTAAGCTAAAATTAAACCGTGTTTGGTTTAACGAAGAGGAAGAAGGGTAAATTATTCGACATGCAAACCATCTCATCAAAAGAATTGTTTACTGCACTAAATAGTGGAGCTGATATGATGCTCATTGACGTACGTGAGGCATTTGAGCACAATGCATTTAACATTGGTGGTACATTAATTCCATTTCATGAAATCCTAAATCATCATCAAATCATACATAAAAACACACCGGTAATTTTATACTGCGAAAAAGGTGTGAGAAGCCAAATTGCCATTCAACGTCTTGAGGAAAAATTTGGGTTTACAAATCTCATCAATTTAACTGGCGGCATGAGCGCTTGGAAAAAATCAATCAACAATAATGACATTTAATAAGAAAAAGATTTTCAATGTAGTAAAGCTGTTGTTGTTTGTTTATGCTTCAGTTGGGATTGCCGTTTTTTATTTACAAGACAAATACCTTTTACGTCCCTCAAAATTAAGCACCGACTTTATGTATAAGTTTGGTGTTGATTTTAAAGAAGTGAATATTCCAATCAATGAAATTGATACCATCAATTTGATACAGTTTTTACCAAAAGATGATACCGTGCCAAAAGGCGTTGTGATTTATTTTCATGATGCAAAAGACAATGTGTCGATGTATGAAAGCAATGTCAATGTGTTTATAAAAAATGGATTTGAAGTATGGATGCCTGATTATCCAAGCTTTGGAAAAAGTAGTGGCAAACCATCTGAATTGAAAATAAACGAACAAGCATTTCAGGTGAAGCGATTGGCGGATAAAAAGTTTTTGCCAGAACAAATCGTTGTATATGGGCAAAAATTTGGATCTGGTGTTGCAACAACTCTTGCCAGTTCAACGCCAATAAAATTGCTCATTTTAGAAAATCCTTTTTATAGTATTCCGGATTATTATTCTTCTAAATTGCCCATTTATCCTTGGAATTCGATGAGCAATTATAAGTTTCCAATTGGAGAAAATATAAGCGAGATTTCCGCTCCGGTTAAAATTATTTTTACTGATGAACAAAGCGCCAATTCATCTGGCAGCAAGAAATTATCAAAGAAAATAAACGATAAAAATAAATTCGTTACAACTTCTAATTCATCCTACGAATCTGTTATAACCCAATTGCTAAAAGATTAAATTTCTTTAAAGGTAGTTTTGGTTTTAGTTACTTTTAAACTATAATTCATTCCAATTTTAACGGCAAGATTCTCTTTGCCATGACTAATAGGGAAGTCGAAACAAATGGGGTAATTGTAATCTTTTAAAACGTCTTTTATAATTGCATTTGTTCCCATGCCAAAAGGTCTTTCTGTATCTTTCATATCAGTAAAACCTCCGATAATCAATCCGGCTAATTGATCAAACTTTCCCGCTCTTTTTAGTTGATGCAACATTCTGTCGATGCTATATTTATATTCACCAACGTCTTCAATAAATAGGATTTTGTTTTTGCAATCAAAATCCGATTTCGTGCCAATAACATTACACAACAAAGCGAGATTTCCGCCAATCAATTTCCCTTCTGCGGAACCAATTGTATTAAAAGGATGGAATGCAGAATCGTAATTTATTTTTTTACCAAAGATTACATTTTTAAGCGCTTCCACATTTTTTGCAGAGCCACTTGATTTGTTGAAAGCGGCTGCCATTGGCCCATGAATACTGGCGATTTTGTATGCGCCAATTAGATGACAATGCATTATGGTGATGTCACTAAATCCAATAAGCCATTTTGGATTTTTCTTAAATTTTTTGAAGCTCAATTTGTCTATGATTCTACCCATTCCATATCCACCTCTTCCAAATAATATGGCATTGATATTTTCATCGTCCAACATCGCTTGCAACTCTTCAATTTTCTCGTCGTCTGTTGCGCTGAAATAATTTGTTGATTTGCTATTTAAAGTATTGCCAATCATTACGTCAAAACCCCATTCCTGCAACGTTTTGATGCAAGCATTGGCTTTTTCTCTATCCATAAAGCCAGAAGAACAGGTAATGCCAATGGTATTTCCTTTCTTTAAATACGGAGGGATAATTGTAGTCATAATTATTCAATTTTGAAATTAACTTACACTGCTTCCGTTGTTGACATGGCTAGATATAAATTCCAATTTCCCATCTGAATTTTCTGCCATTAATATCATGCCATTACTTTCTATGCCTTTCATTTTTCTAGGAGCGAGATTGGTAACAACAACCACTTTTTGACCAATAATATTTTCAGGATTAAAATGTAACGCAATGCCACTTACTATTGTTCTTATCTCTGTACCTAAATCAACTTCAAGCTTTAATAATTTGTCTGCTTTTTCAACTTTTTCTGCAGAAATAATGGTGCCTGTTTTTAAATCTATTTTAGAGAAATCATCAAATTGTATAATCGGCTTTTCTACTTTAACGGCTTCATTTGAAACGTTTGCTGCAGGTTGATTTGCTTCCATAATTTTTTTGCTTTTTGCTTTTAATTTTTCCATTTGGATAGACACTTCTTCATCTTCCATTTTTCTAAATAACAACTCTGGCGCTCTTAGTGAATATCCTACACTTAGGAGGTTTGATTTTCCTGCGTTTTCCCAATCGAGCATTTTGTTTACCACTTTCATCATGTAGCAAAGTTTTTCTGCTGTTGATGGTAAAAATGGATTAATTAAAATCGAAAGGTTTGCCGTTAATTGTAAACAAAGATGCAAG
The DNA here is from genome assembly GCA_947450165.1 of Chitinophagaceae bacterium. Taxonomy (GTDB): domain Bacteria; phylum Bacteroidota; class Bacteroidia; order Chitinophagales; family Chitinophagaceae; genus Ferruginibacter. Next base: position 2,408 of record CANFUJ010000125.1, on the reverse strand, counting down.
CAATTGTCAATTTGTTTTTGTGCTGATACCGTTGGTTTTCCATCTTCTCCAATTTGCTTCGCAACAATCCATGGCTCTTTATCCTGCATGAATTTGTTTCCTTTTCTGGCAAGGTCAATTACCTCAAATAATGCATCGCGGTATTTATAGTTTTCAATGTTTGCTTCAACAACTTGTTTCGCATTTGAAATATCTTCCAATAATTTCCTGTCTGCCTCGTCTATTATTTCTTGATGAAGCGGTGGAACTTTTCCATTGCATAATTTATGCATCAACACAAAAGTTCGGTTTACAAAGTTTCCAAATATTGATACTAGTTCACTGTTTAATGCATCTTGAAATCCTTTCCAAGTAAATTCACTGTCTTTGGTTTCGGGTGCAATTGCAGTTAGATAATACCTAAGTGCATCCACCATCATGCCACCACCATTTTCTTTTTTTACAAAATCATTGATGTAGTCATCCATTTCTATACTCCATCCTCTGCTTGTACTCATTTTATCGCCTTCCAAATTCATGAATTCATTACTTGGAACGTTGTCTGGTAAAATGTTTCCATGCAATTTCAACATCACTGGGAAAATGATGCAATGGAAAACGATATTGTCTTTGCCAATAAAATGCACCAATTTGGTGTCTTTATCTTCCCAATAAGGTTTCCAATCTTTATTGTTATCAAGCGCCCATTGTTTGGTAGCACTAATGTAGCCGATAGGTGCGTCGAACCAAACGTAGAGGACTTTTCCGGCCCCACCTGGAACGTCGCTTGGTATGGTAACACCCCATTCCAAATCTCTCGTTACCGCTCTTGGCTGCAAACCTGCATCAATCCAGCTTTTGCATTGTCCCAATACATTCGTCTTCCAATCTGATTTATGGTTTTCAAGTATCCATTCGCGTAAAAATTCTTCGTGTTTATCTAATGGTAAATACCAATGTGTCGTTTTCTTTTTGGATGGAGGATTTCCACTCAACGTACTTTTTGGATTAATAAGTTGTTCTGGACTTAACGAAGTACCACATTTTTCACATTGATCGCCATATGCGCCCTCACTTGAACAAATTGGGCAAGTGCCAATAATATATCTATCTGCTAAAAAAGTATTGGCAGTGTCATCAAAATATTGCTCTGATTCTTTAATGATTAAATCACCGTTATTATTCAGTTTTGTAAAAAACTCTTGCGCTGTCTCGTGATGAATAGGCGAAGAAGTTCTGTGATAAATGTCAAAAGAAATGCCCAAATCTTTCATATTGCTTTCAAGTAAAGCGTGATATTTATCTACAATCGCTTTTGGTGTGGTGTTTTCCTTCATTGCCTGAATGGTAATGGCAGCACCATGTTCATCGCTTCCACATACAAAAACCACATCGCGTTTTTGTGCCCTGAGATAACGAGTATAAATATCTGCTGGTAAATATGCACCGGCTAAATGCCCAATATGCTTTGGTCCATTGGCATAAGGTAGTGCTGAAGTAATTAAGTATCTTTTTGGATTGTTCATGGGTGCAAAAATACCGTAAATGGAGGCAATTGCCAATAAATTGGGTAGGTCAATTGACACAAAGACACGAAGAATTGAAACACGAAGGCACAAAGGCACAAAGACACGAAGGTTTTTTTATATGGAGATTTTCAGATATGAAATGAGCGTATTGAGGAGATTAATACAAAATGCAATATTGCAATATTACGTCCCTGGCGATGACATAGCCAAATATTCCCACTAATATTTATTTAGCCTTTTTTCAACCGCCAAATCTCCCTTTTTTCAGCAATTCAAACACCCTTTTATTTTTTTCCTCTTTTAAAAGCCCTGTATTCTTCAATCCCGTATATCCACCAATTACCTTCCTTATTCCTTATTTTTACTTAATTATTTCATCACCATGAATCGTAAAAATTTTCTCTCATCAACAATTACTTTACTGGCAGCTTCATCTGTTTCGGGTAAGTCTGCAAATGATGCAATGAACTTGTTATCTGATGAAGAAAATTATTGTACAAAACCACCATTTCTTAATGTTGGAGATACCGTCGGAATTACTTCTCCCGCAGGTTCAATTTCATTAGAAGATATTCAGCCGGCAATAAACAAATTAATTGAATGGGGGTTTAAGGTTAAAATTGGCAACACCATTGGCAAACAATATTTTACTTTTGGCGGCACCGATGAAGAACGGCTTTTAGATTTTCAAGAAATGCTGGATGATAAAAACATTAAAGCCATCATGTGCGCAAGAGGTGGTTATGGTATTTTACGCATCATTGATCAATTGAATTTTAAAGGATTTGTTTCCAACCCCAAATGGATTATCGGTTTTAGCGATGTTACTATATTACATACTCACATCAACCGAAACTTTAAAATTGCCACTTTGCATTCTAAAATGTGCAATAGTTTTCT
>CANFUJ010000124.1 GCA_947450165.1 Chitinophagaceae bacterium | reverse complement strand
GAAATTGCTTTTAACCTTTTGAACTCATTGAACTTATTGAACGTTTTGAACTTATTGAACTTTTGATTTTTGAATTATTATGTCTGAAGAAATAAAAACAATAAAAGTAACCATCGACAACATCACCATCGATGTAGCACCAGGAACATCAATCCTGCAAGCTGCTCGTATGATTGGTGGCGATGTTACGCCCCCTGCAATGTGCTACTATAGCAAGTTGGAAGGAAGTGGTGGAAAATGCCGTACCTGTTTGGTTGAAGTGGCTGCCGGCTCAACTGCCGACCCACGCCCAATGCCAAAATTAGTGGCGAGTTGCCGCACAGGTGTTATGGATGGCATGATTGTAAAAAACATGACCAGTGAAAAAGTACCAGATGCAAGAGCAGGCGTGGTTGAATTTTTACTTTTAAATCATCCTTTAGATTGTCCCATTTGTGATCAAGCTGGCGAATGCCATTTACAAGATTTGGGATACGACCATGGTAAAGAAGGAACCAGATATCAGTTTGCTAGAAGAACATTTAAGAAAGAAGATATCGGTCCATACATCCAATTGCACATGACACGTTGCATACTTTGCTATCGTTGTACATATGTTGCAGATCAAATTACACAAAAGAGAGTTCACGGCGTAGTAGATAGAGGCGATCACGCAGCAATATCAACCTATATTTCAAAAGCAATCGACAATGACTTTTCTGGAAATATGATTGATGTTTGTCCTGTTGGCGCATTAACAGATAAAACTTTCCGTTTCAAAAATAGGGTTTGGTTTACCAAGCCAATGGATGCACACCGCAACTGCCAAACACCAGGTTGTTGTGGAAAAGCAACATTATGGTTACGTGGCGATGAGGTGTTTAGAGTAACAGCACGTAAAGACGAATGGGGTGAAGTGCAAAGCTTCGATGGAAAACCAGGTTGGATTTGCAATACTTGCAGATTTGAAACCAAACAAACATCAAGCTGGACAATTGAAGGTTTGACTACGATTAGTAGACACTCTGTGATTGGTGCCAATAAATACAAAACATTGGAAATGCCAAAGGAAACAGTGAAACAAGTAATGCATGGTCAAGAACCTAAATTACTCATGGACATTCATAGTGTGAGCGGTGTAAATAATCCGGACATTCATTTAAGTGAAATAAATGGACCGGCTCATTCATCAGATTTTAAAAAATAATTAGATGCTTTTAGCAATCGATTTTGCTTTATTGTTGGAAAAATTAATTTTAGTTGTGGTAGTGGTATTTGCCTCTTTGGGCATTGCGATGTACACCACATTTGCTGAAAGAAAAGTTGCGGCTATTTTACAAGATAGAAGAGGTCCAAACCGTGCGGGTCCTTTTGGACTTTTACAACCGCTTGCCGATGGAATGAAATTGTTTTTTAAAGAAGAAATTATTCCAAATTTTTCCTCGAAGTTTTTATTTGTAATGGGGCCTGCTTTGGCAATGCTTACCGCATGTATGACAAGCGCAGTAATACCTTGGGGCGATAAGATAGATTTTTTTGGAAGAAGTGTAGATCTTCAAATTGCAGATGTAAACATTGGTATTCTTTATGTTTTTGGCGTAGTGAGCTTGGGCGTTTATGGAATCATGATAGGTTCGTGGGCAAGCAACAATAAATTCTCTTTGATGGGTGGCTTGCGCGCAGCATCTCAAATCATTAGTTATGAATTAGCAATGGGAATTTCTTTAATTGCTTTATTGATGATAACGGGTACGCTTAGCCTAAAAGAAATGGTCGTACAACAACAGCATGGATATTGGAATGTAGTGCTTCAACCACTTGGGTTTTTAATATTTCTGGTATGTGCATTTGCTGAATGTAATCGTACACCTTTTGATTTGCCTGAAGCAGAAAATGAATTGATTGGTGGTTATCACACCGAATACTCTTCAATGAAATTGGGATTCTATTTATTCTCTGAGTACATCAACATGTTTATCAGTAGCGTTGTAATGGCTACATTATTTTTTGGTGGATATGATATTCCATTCTTTGATGAGTCTGTATTATCACCAAATGTAGCAGCTATTCTAGGCATTGTAGCATTAATGACAAAAGTGATTGCTTTCATATTTTTATTCATGTGGGTTCGTTGGACAATTCCAAGATTTAGATATGATCAATTGATGCATTTGGGATGGAGAATTTTAATTCCTTTGGCATTGTTTAATATGTTGGCAACAGGTGGAGTGATTTTATTTTTTAATAAGTAATTTATTTTTTTGACTTTTGATTTTTTAATTTGATAATATAAATGCAAGCATTAACAAATAAAGCAAAGCAAGTAGATAGAGCAGCCATGAGTTTCATGGAGAAAATGTATTTGCCCGCAATTATAAAAGGTATGTCTATCACATTCAGTCATATCTTTAAAAAGAAACCTACAATTAATTATCCTGAAAAAACAAGACCATTCAGTCCTGTTTTTCGTGGCATGCAAATACTAAATCGCGATGCTGAAGGAAGAGAAAATTGTACAGCTTGTGGATTGTGTGCAGTAGCTTGTCCGGCTGAGGCTATAACAATGGAGGCAGCAGAAAGACAAACAGGGGAAGAGAATTTATATCGCGAAGAAAAATATGCAGCGAAATATGAAATCAATATGTTGCGTTGTATTTTCTGTGGCTTGTGCGAAGAGGCTTGTCCAAAAGATGCCATTTATTTAAGTGAAACATTTACACCTGCTGATTATCAACGCAAACAGTTTATTTACAGCAAGAATGATTTATTAATTCCGCATCCACAAGAAAATCCTGAAGCGTATAAAAAAGCATTAGGCAATAGAGCAAATAAAACAACGGTTAATTAAATAAAATGAGTATTATTCAAATCATATTTTTATTACTATCGGTAATGGCTGTGGGCAGCGCCTTGATGATGATTACCAGCAAAAATCCTGTTAATAGCGTTCTTTGGTTGATTGTGGTATTCTTCGCCATTTCAGGACATTATATTTTATTAAATGCACAATTTTTGGCGATTGTAAATATTATCGTCTATGCTGGTGCCATTATGGTTTTGTTTTTGTTTGTGGTGATGTTGATGAATTTGAATGCAGAAACTGAACCTGTAAAAAACCGGAGGCTTCAACTAATTGGCGTTACTTCTGGAGGTGCATTAATGTTAATCATTGTTTCTGCAATTAACAAAATAGATGTAGAGCAATTGGTTCAAATCAATGCCGGTGATTCTGGGTTAATAAAAGTGTTGGGTATGAACTTGTTCAAAAATTATGTACTGCCATTTGAAATAAGCAGCGTATTATTTTTGAGTGCAATGATTGGCGCTGTGGTTATTGGTAAAAAAGAAGAAATAGACATTAAAAAATAGTAACTATTAACATGGACATCAAAGCATATATTATCTTATCACTTGTATTATTTACCATAGGTATTATTGGTGTTTTGGTACGCCGTAATGCCATCATAATTTTTATGTGTGTTGAGCTTATGCTTAACGCGGTAAACTTATTGCTTGTTGCTTTTTCTAAAATGCATGCGTTGAGTAGTGCAGCAAAAGCATCAGCAACATTTGCAAGTGATGCACAAATTTTTGTTTTCTTTATCATGGTGGTTGCAGCAGCGGAAGTGAGTGTAGGTCTAGCAATTATCGTAATGATGTATAGAAATGTACATACCGTTGATGTGAACTTTTTAAACAGGTTAAAAAATTAAAACAACAATAAAAAGCGAAAGCTTCATTGTTTAAACTGATTATGAACAATATTTTTAAGTTAGTTTGGTTGATTCCAATTTTGCCATTACTTGGTTTCTTAATAAATGGGTTAGGCAGAAAAATGCTGTCTAAAACTGTTTCAGGTTTTGTAGGAAGCGCTGTTGTATTCGCATCTTTTGTATTAAGCGTTTTGGTTTTTCTTCAAGTAAAATCAGGCAACACCAGCACCTTACATTTTTTTGATTTCATACATTTAAAATCATTAAACATTGCTTTTGATTTTAAAATTGATCATCTATCCTCTCTGTTTTTATTAATCATAACAGGCGTAGGATTTTTGATTCATGTGTATTCAACTTCGTATATGCATGATGAAGACGGAAAAGATTTTGCAAAATATTTTGCTTATCTAAATCTATTTGTGTTTTCGATGTTGTTGTTGGTAATGGGTGGAAATTACTTGGTGATGTTTATTGGTTGGGAAGGTGTTGGATTATGCTCATATTTATTAATCGGTTATTGGTATAAAAATGTAGATTACACCAACGCAGCAAAAAAAGCATTTATCATGAATCGCATTGGCGATCTTGGTTTTTTATTGGCTTTATTTTGGTTGATTTCAAAAATCGGAACAATAGAATACGATCAAGTATTTACAGCAGCGAGTTTGGCAAAGCTTTCAACATTTGATATGACCGGAATTACTTTATTAATGTTTGTAGGTGCTACAGGTAAAAGTGCACAGATTCCTTTATTTACGTGGCTTCCAGATGCAATGGCGGGTCCTACTCCTGTGAGTGCGTTGATACATGCGGCTACAATGGTTACTGCAGGTATTTACATGATTGCAAGAAGTAACGCGCTTTTTTCTCTTGCTCCAATAACACTTAATGTAATTGCAATAATTGGCATAGCTACAACATTGCTTGCTGCGTCTATTGCAATCAAACAAAATGACATTAAAAAAATATTGGCTTATTCTACCGTTAGTCAACTTGGGTTAATGTTTGTAGCATTAGGTACAGGAAATTATGTGGCTGCTGTGTTTCATGTAATAACTCATGCGTTTTTTAAAGCATTGATGTTCTTGGGTAGCGGCTCTGTTATTCATGCAATGGGTGGTGAACAAGACATTAGAAAGATGGGTGGTTTGCACAAACACATGAAAATTACAAGTTTTACTTTCTTAATCGGATGCTTGGCAATCTCAGGAATTCCAGGGTTCTCAGGATTCTTCTCAAAAGATGAAATATTAATGGGTGTTTTTGCGCATAACAAAATGCTTTATTCATTCCTTATAATATTGCCATTACTCACTGCTTTTTACATGTTCAGATTATACATCATCACCTTCACGGGTACATTCCGTGGAACACATGATCAAGAGCATCATTTACATGAAAGTCCTTCTGCAATGACTTTGCCTTTAATTATTTTGGCAATATTAAGTATCGTTGGAGGTTTCATAGGTGTTCCAGAAGTATTGGGCGGAAATCATTGGTTGGCTTCTTATCTTTCTCCAGTTGTAAAATCTGCATCACATCATCTTGAACATTCTACTGAATATCTGTTGATGGGCATAACTACGGTTTTGGTTTTAATTTCAATAACATTCGCTTGGGTTAAATTTAAAAACTACAAAGTTTCTGGCGAATCAAAAGGACTTGGAAAAATACTAGAAAACAAATGGTATGTTGACGAGTTGTATCAAATGACTATTGTAAATCCATTGAAAAGCATTTCGGCCTTTTTTAATAATATAATTGAAATTAAATTGATTGATGGCGCTGTCAATGGCGTTGGTAAATTGGTAACGTATAGCAGCCGACAATTAAGGTGGTTGCAAAGCGGACAAGTAGGCGCTTATGTATTATTAATGGTGATAGGCATGCTGATATTATTTTTCATACAATTGTTTTTATAAAATAAAATACTTTGGGTAATTATATAACATTTCCGGACTTATTAATTTGGTTGCCAATTTTAGCAAGCATCTTTTGTTTTACGCTAGGCAACGAGAAAAATTCAAAGAGCATTGCTGTGCTGTTTTCTATTTTGATTTTTGGCATATCAATAGCTTCTTTATTTTTTGTAAATGATCCCAAATACTTGAACTACAACAATGTAAATTACATGTGGCTCAAATATTTAGGGGCTAATTATTTTATTGGAATAGATGGATTAGGACGTATGTTAACCTTATTAACAGCTACCGCATTTCCGCTAATTCTTATCGGAACATCAACAGACACATTTGCAAAAAAAGCCAGATTTTATGGTTTAATGATGCTTACTCAAGCTGGGCTGATGGGCGTATTCATGGCATTGGATGCACTAACATTTTATTTTTATTGGGAATTGGCATTAATACCGGTTTATTTTTTATCAAGCATTTGGGGTGGCGAAAAAAGAATACAAGCAACATTCAAGTTTTTTGTGTACACCTTCGCTGGTTCATTATTGATGCTTATCGGAATAATTTATGTTTATTTACATGCAGGTTCTAGAATGTTTGATGATGGTACCATTGTAGCGCATTCTTTTTCTATGAATGCATTTTATCAGGCACAAATACCCCCGGCAGATCAAAATTGGTTATTCGCACTTTTCTTTATTGCATTTGCAATCAAAATGCCGATTTTCCCTTTTCATACTTGGCAGCCAGATGCTTACGATCAAGCACCAACGCCTGTTACAATGATTATGAGTGGTATCATGGTTAAAATGGGACTGTTTGCTGTTCTGCGTTGGTTGATTCCAATCTTACCAGCTGCAACAATTCATTATAAAAATCTAATCATTATTCTTTCAATAATTGGCATTGTTTACTCGAGTTGTGTGGCCATGATGCAGGATAACATTAAAAAATTAGTGGCTTATTCTTCAATAGCACATATCGGTTTAATGTGCGCAGCTATTTTTGCCATGAATGAAATCAGTGTTCAAGGGGTGATGATTCAAATGTTTAACCACGGAATAAATATCATTGGGATGTGGCTTGTTGTAGATATCATTGAAAGAAAAACAGGCATCAAAAAAATATCTGAATTGAGTGGAATTGCAAGTACAGCTCCGGTTCTAACCATCTTAATGATCATCATTGCACTTGCCAATATTGCATTGCCTTTAACCAATTCATTCACAGGAGAATTCTTAATGTTTAGTGGTTTGTATAATTACAATAAATGGTTTGCTGCAGTCGCTGGAATTGGCATCATTTTATCTGCTGTGTATACTTTAAATATGATTCAAAAAGTGTTTTACGGAAGTGTGAATGGTGTTACCGCAGAAATCAAAGACATCCACTGGAATGAAAAATTAGCTTTGTTTGTTATAGTAGGCATTATATTTTTGATTGGGGTTTATCCTCAGCCATTAATAGATTTAACAAAGGAATTTGTAACACAATTTTTTGTACGGATTAAATAAGGTTCAAAACGAACTCATTAAATATGAACGCAATTATATTATCAGCAATTTGGGGAGTCATCATGATGTTTTGTGGTGTATTTATAAAAAGCAAAACAACACCAAAGTATATTGCTATTGCCGGGTTGGTAGGTATTTTATCTTCAAGCATTTTTGAGTATTTGAATCATAAATCTTTTTTTAAGATTCAAATCAATGATATGTTGCGCTTTGATAATTTTAATCTAGCTTTCATAGCGCTGATATTGATTTGCACATTGATTTATTTTTTATTGAATGGTTCAGAAATTGAAAAAGTAGGAGAGCATGTCGGCGAATATTATGCACT
>CANFUJ010000123.1 GCA_947450165.1 Chitinophagaceae bacterium | reverse complement strand
GCAGAAAAATTTGCGTTATTTGTACCACTTCCATCTTGTGCATCCGCTAACACATAATCGTTTCCTGCACCTCCTCTTCCTTGATTATTTGATTGAAAATTACCAGACACTTCGTCAAATCCATATTGATAAAGTACATCGTGAAATATGTTGTTCCAATAAAATAAATTGGTGATGTTAAACGACTGATTTAATACACTGACATTTGTTGTTGGTGATAAAGTAAAGTCTGGTAAAAAATCAAAACTCAATGGGTCTGATGGAGTGGTTGATGTGGCTGGGTTTCCAGCTGTATTGCTACCGCTATTATCTTCTCTTGCCCAAACATTGTTCCCACGTGTGTAATTGTAATCTGCGGTTCCTGTACTATGCCATTTTAAACTTGTTGCATTTCCGGGCGCTGCAGTCCACGGATTTGTTACCAATTGTGGCGTTCCTCCATTATGAATTGGACTTTCTGCAGGGTATTTGATAACGCGGTAAGTTGCACTGTTTACAATTGCTGGACTTGAATTTGTTGAATTTAAAAATTCATTTAAACCAAAAACTGGCGCATTAAATGGAGTTGTTTTATTTTGTTTATTTGCCAAAACAAAATTGTTACGTTCACATATTTTACTCCTTTCTGTTTTGTTTGATTCCCAATCGCAGAAAACCGTAAGATTGTTTTTATTGATGATTTTGTTTTCATGCGCATCAACTCTTATCATCCAATAATCTGATGTGTTTTTTGGAACCAAATAAATCTGCCAAGCTAATTTAACTTCATTGGCATCGTTTAAAGGAACCCATAATAATTCTGCGATAATATTTTCTGTTGCAATATTAGCTTTGCCAAAATCGTATTTTCTACCTGGCGTAATAGTAGTGGCATTAAGTGTTGACGGAATTAAAATATGATGGGCTTTTAATGCAGTTATCAAGGCATCCGCCGGTGTAACCTTAGGAAATACGCGTATTTGCTTTGTTAAGGCATCAATATTTTCAATTCGAAAACCTTCATTAGAAACGAGGGTTTCATCTTTAAATACTATTGTCTTCAATTGATTAAATATTGGGAGTCCATTGTGCGATTGTTGTAAATAAATAAAAGTCAACCCAGATGAAGGACTTTTATATGCATTGGTAATGATTGAATTTTCAATGTCTAATTTCGACAATCCAATACTTTCTTTATTTTTTTCCAGTAAATTAAACACTGCTTGTTTATTCAACTCCTGGGCATTCACAAAAAAACTTGTAAGAAGCGCAATTACAACCAATAACTTTTTCATTTAATTAATTCATTTAGGATAATAAAAACTAATTCTTGCTTTGTTTTAACAACACAAAAAAAGAAATGAGGCGTAAGTTATACTTTATTTTAATTCGAATATTTTTGAATAAATTTATATTTAAAAAAATGTCACTTTAAAATTGAAATGAAGAATTAATTTGTACTGTTTCTTTCTGTAGAAAAATCTTTTTTTATAACATAAGTTCCCCCATTGTTGTAACCGTTTCAGATATTTTTACTTTTTCTTGTTTCTTTTTTTGTCATTCATCTCTTCAACCCTACCTTTGCAACCGATTTTAAAAGGTGTCGTTTCAGTTGATTCAACATTTTTAGTATTCAATTTAATATTCAATTTTAATATTATGGTAGAAATCAAACCAGATGAAATTTCGGCGATACTTCGCCAACAGTTAAGCAACTTTAATGTTGGGGCCAGCTTAGAAGAAGTAGGTACTGTACTACAAATCGGAGATGGTATTGCACGTATTTACGGATTAAACAATGTTCGTTCGGGTGAATTGGTGGAATTTGATAATGGCGTTAAAGCAATTGCCTTAAACCTTGAAGAAGACAATGTGGGTGTGGTATTGATGGGTGATAGCGGCGAAATCAAAGAAGGCGACAAAGTAAAACGTACAGGTCAAATCGCTTCTATTAAAGTAGGTGAAGGAATGAGCGGTCGTGTTATCAATACATTGGGAGAACCAATTGATGGTAAAGGACCACTTAAAGGCGAATTATATGAAATGCCATTGGAGCGTAAAGCGCCAGGGGTAATTTTCAGAGAGCCAGTTAAAGAACCTTTACAAACAGGTATCAAAGCGATTGATGCGATGATTCCAGTTGGTCGTGGACAGCGTGAGTTGATCATTGGAGATCGTCAAACGGGTAAAACTGCCATTGCAATTGATACCATCATCAATCAAAAAGAATTTTATAAAGCAGGTAAACCTGTTTATTGTATTTATGTAGCCATCGGACAGAAAGCTTCTACCATTGCTGGTATCATGAAAACTTTGGAAGAAAACGATGCAATGGCATACACGACTATTGTTTCGGCTTCTGCATCAGATCCAGCACCATTACAGTTCTACGCACCATTTGCTGGAGCTGCGATTGGCGAATTCTTCCGCGATACCGGTCGTCCAGCTTTGATTATCTATGATGATTTATCAAAACAAGCGGTTGCTTATCGTGAGGTTTCTCTATTACTTCGTCGTCCACCAGGTCGTGAGGCTTATCCTGGAGACGTATTCTATTTGCATAGTCGTTTATTAGAAAGAGCTGCGAAAGTGGTTTCTAAAGATGAAATTGCACAACAAATGAATGACTTACCTGCTTCTATCAAGCATTTGGTAAAAGGTGGTGGTTCATTAACTGCACTTCCAATCATTGAAACACAAGCGGGTGACGTATCTGCTTATATTCCTACAAACGTAATTTCTATTACCGACGGACAAATTTTCCTAGAGAGCAATTTGTTTAATGCTGGTATTCGTCCCGCTATTAACGTAGGTATCTCCGTTAGTCGTGTAGGTGGTAATGCACAGATTAAATCAATGAAGAAAGTAGCTGGTACTTTGAAATTAGATCAGGCGCTTTACCGTGAGTTGGAAGCGTTCTCTAAATTTGGTGGAGATTTGGATGCTGCTACTAAAAATGTAATCGATAAAGGTGCAAGAAACGTGGAAATTTTGAAACAAGCGCAATACTCTCCTTTCTCTGTTGAAAAACAAGTAGCCATCATTTATTTGGGAACACAAGGTTTGTTGAAAAACGTAGCTGTAAAAAATGTAAAAGCTTTTGAAGAACATTTCTTAATGGAAATGGAAAACAAACATGCTGATATTTTAGCTGAATTCAAAAAAGGAAACTTACCAGAAGATGGTTTGAAGAAAATGGTTGAATTGGCAAATGGCTTATCTACGCAATATAAATAAGCATACATTCTAAATACATATTCTTAAGGAGTCGAATTTTCGACTCCTTTTTTTATTTTCGATTTTATGCATTTTGCTATTTTGTCAGTAAAAATTATTGGAACAATATTTGAAACTTTGCAATAAAAAATTTATGACAATAGGCATCATTTTCATTTCCGTTATTTTTATGTTGATTGGAATGAGTGTTCAATCGCAGCTTAAAAGCAAGTTTAAAGAATACAGTCAATCTCCTACAAGCAGTCATTTAAGTGGTCAAGAGATCGCAAAAAAAATGCTAAACGACAATGGCATTTACGATGTACAAATTACATCTGTTGAGGGTTCGCTAACCGATCATTACAATCCAATGAATAAAACCGTAAATCTAAGTAGAGAAGTTTACGAAGGCAGAAACGTTGCCGCTGCGGCTGTAGCTGCACACGAATGCGGACATGCTGTACAACATGCAACTGCCTATTCGATGTTGATGCTCAGAAGTAAATTGGTACCTGCAGTTCAAATAAGCAGCACGTTATCTCAATGGGTAATAATGGCAGGTATTGGCTTCATGGGATTTGGTGGAGGAAACTCAACGATTCTATTGATAGGTATCGTATTGTTTGCCATAACCACTTTGTTTTCATTGGTTACACTACCCGTTGAATTTGATGCATCAGCAAGGGCGTTAAAATGGTTGACTCATGCCAATATTACAAATGCACCAGAACAAGAAAAAGCAAAAGATGCATTGAAATGGGCCGCATTAACTTATGTGGTTGCTGCATTAGCTTCGATTGCTATGCTGGTTCAATATATTTTAATTTATGTTGGGAGAAATAGAGATTAGGTCGACTTCAAATCAAAATTAAAAAGTAAAAATGATAACCTATAATTTTGAACATTCACTACAGACAGATTTTTTAATTTTAATTTTTGACTTTTAACTTTTTTTATCCCTCATGAAACTAATCATGATTTTAATTACAGATAATTAATACCTTAGCAACATTATCACCCAATCAAAATAATATTTTTAATAAACAATCAATTACTACTATGGAATTTGGAAAAGAATTTGAAAAGTATGCAGTAAAACATATGGGTGTTAGTAGCAACACCTTACATAGTTATATCAATCACAACGTTACAAACCTAACACCAAACATTATCGAGGAACGTCCAATGAACGTTGCCGTTATGGATGTGTATAGCCGTTTGATGATGGATAGAATTATTTTTTTAGGATACCCCATTAATGATGAGGTTGCAAACATCGTAACAGCTCAATTGCTTTTTTTGGAAAGTACCGACCGCACACGTGATATCCAAATGTATATCAATAGTCCGGGAGGAAGTGTGTATGCAGGATTGGGCATGTACGACACCATGCAATTTATCACACCAGATATTGCTACCATTTGTACCGGAATGGCAGCTAGTATGGGCGCAGTACTGATGTGCGCTGGCGCAAAAGGAAAACGTACGGCTTTAAAGCATAGTCGCATCATGATGCATCAGCCAAGTGCGGGTGCAGGTGGACAAGCGACTGATATTGAAATCACGGTAAATGAAATTCGTAAAATCAAAAAAGAACTTTACGAAATCTTGGCCAACCATACAGGTCAACCTTTTGACAAAGTTGCATTGGATTGTGATAGAGATTATTGGATGACTTCTACAGAAGCAAAAGAATATGGTTTAGTGGATGAAGTGTTAATCATGAATCCAAGAAAATTAAAAAAAGATTAATAAACACAACAATAAAATAATTATGAATTACAATAAAAGTAATATTCGCCTAGAAGATGAATCACCAATGGAGTCGCCAGAAAATCCAATGGAAAAAATGATGAGTGGTTGGATGTTTGACAAGAAATTTATAGAACAACGTAAAGTGTTTTTATGGGGTGCTGTAGAAGATAAAACGGCTAAAGACATTACGGATCGTTTGCTTTATTTAGAAGCCATTGATCCAGGAAAAGAAATCACATTTTATATCAATAGTCCGGGTGGCGTAGTAACGAGTGGAATGGTTATTTACGACACCATGCAAATGATATCCTCACCAGTTAGTACAGTTTGTATGGGAATGGCAGCAAGCATGGGAAGTATTTTATTAAGTGGTGGACAAAAAGGAAGAAGATTTATTTTTCCGCATGGCGAAGTGATGATACATCAGCCAAGTGGTGGCGGAAGAGGCACCAGCGCTGATTTGGAAATCATGGCAGTACAAATGCAAAAAACAAAAGAAATGGGCGCACAATTATTAGCTGATAATTGTGGTCAAACTTTCGAAAAAGTAATGAAAGATTTTAATAGAGATTATTGGATGAATGCCCAAGAATCAATCGCCTACGGAATTGTAGATCATTTACTTGAGAAGATATAAAAAAGAGGTTCAAGAGGTTCAATGAGTTCAAAAGGTTCAAAAGGTTTGGGACGTGTAATAACGTTTCAAACCTTTTTTATTGATGAAATGTATTTCTGCCGAATTTGATAATATCATCCTTAATTATACGGCAACGAGTCGTCGAACGTATAAATTATTGAATATTTGAAATATTAAAAAACACCCTGCGTTAAACCGGTGGACTCTGTAAAAACTGTTTAGATTTCAAAAACCTTTTGAACTCATTGAACTTATTGAACCTATTGAACTTTTATACTCATTGAACCTTTTGAACTCATTGAATCTTCCCAAAAATATTCATCCTATAATTACACATTTTTACATCCCTTCGTTATCTTTGCTTTGTTACTTTCAATAAAAAAGATATGGCTAAGCAACAATCATTGCATTGTTCATTTTGCGGCAGAAATCGCGATGAAGTTAAAATACTAATTGCCGGTCAAGATGGCCATATTTGTGAAAATTGTGTAGAACATGCACAAGAAATCATCAAAGTAGAAGTTGTCCCTCAAAAATCTGATGACCAATCTGGTTCAAAAAACAAAATAACCATCAAAAAGCCTATTGAAATCAAAGCTTTTTTGGATGAATATGTAATTGGACAAGATGATGCAAAAAAAGTATTGTCGGTTGCTGTGTACAATCACTACAAACGCATAAATCAGAAAACAGAAAACGATGATGTTGAGATTGAAAAAAGCAACATTATTATGGTTGGAGAAACAGGAACAGGAAAAACACTTTTAGCAAAATCTATTGCACGCATGTTGAATGTGCCATTTGCCATTGTGGATGCCACTGTTTTTACTGAAGCTGGATATGTTGGGGAAGATGTAGAAAGTATGTTGAGCAGATTGTTACAATCATGTAATTATGATGTTGAAAGTGCGGAAAGAGGAATTGTTTTTATTGATGAAATTGATAAAATTGCGCGTAAAAGCGATAACCCTTCAATCACAAGAGATGTAAGCGGAGAAGGCGTTCAACAAGGGTTATTGAAACTTTTAGAAGGTGCTGAGGTTTTGGTTCCACCTCAAGGAGGTAGAAAACATCCCGAACAAAAAATGGTGAAAGTAAATACACAAAATATACTTTTTATTTGTGGCGGCGCTTTTGATGGTATTGATAGAATTATTGCAAAAAGAATCAATACAAATGCCATCGGATTTAATGTGAATAAAGAATTACAAGATTATCAACAAGACAATCTTTTGCAATTTATCAATGCAGTAGATTTAAAACAATTCGGATTGATTCCAGAGTTGTTAGGGCGTTTGCCGGTGGTTACTTATTTAAATCCATTGGATGTACTAACATTAAGAAGCATTTTAACTGAACCTAAAAACGCTTTGATTAAACAGTTTATCCGTTTGTTTGAAATGGAAGGCATTAAATTAACTTTTGATCCAGCCGTTTTTGAATTTATGGTTCAAAAAGCATTGGAATATAAATTAGGGGCTAGAGGATTGAGAAGCATTTGCGAAGGAATCTTAACAGATGCCATGTTTGAATTGCCTTCAAAAAAAATAACAGAATTCAATGTTACTTTGGAATACGCAGAAAATAAATTCAATGTTACTAAAATGGGTATTTTAAAAGTAGCGTAATTAAACTATTGCAACTTTTCCATGTAATTTTATTCTCGCATTTCAGTTTTAAAAATATTTTCAAATAGAATTTTAGAAAAAAACACACAATGGTAGATGTTATTTTAGGTTTACAATGGGGCGATGAAGGGAAGGGGAAAATCGTAGATTATTTCGCAAAAAATTATGACGTAATTGCACGATTTCAAGGAGGACCAAATGCAGGTCACACGCTATATATAGGCGATAAAAAAGTGGTATTACATCAAATCCCAAGTGGTATTTTCCATCAAGATAAAATTAACCTTATTGGCAATGGCGTAGTATTAGATGTGGTGACAT
>CANFUJ010000122.1 GCA_947450165.1 Chitinophagaceae bacterium | reverse complement strand
ACGCCATTATCTTTTAATAGCTTATACAATACTTCTGATTGATTGTAAGCAATAGAAGAATCTGCATTTCCATGAATGATTAAAATTGGCGGACTTTTTTTATTTACATAAGAAACGGGCGAAACAGATTTTGCAAATTTCTCATCATTTTGTTTATCGCCTAACCATTCTTTGCCATTGTAGTTTTTTCGAACTGATGGGCCATAATTGGTGTACATTTTAGCCCAAACATCTGAGCAGCCATATTTGTCAATGATAGCAGCTACTTTAATATTTTTTGTACCAGGACAATTGCCATCAAAAATTGGATTGTTGGCTAAAAGTCCTGTCATTAAAGCAAGATGTCCGCCTGCTGAACCGCCCATCACCACAATTTTATTTACATCTATGTTGAATTTCTTTGCGTTTGTGATAAGATAAATTAAAGCGCACCGAACATCTTCCACGGCAGCGGGAGCTTTGGCTTGAGGCGACATTCTATATTCAACATTTGCCACACTAAATCCTTCTTTAAAAAATGGAGAGAAGCCACCTTGATTTTCTTTAACGCCATTCTTCCATCCACCTCCATGAATATTAATTAAAAGAGGGGTTGGCACTGAAGATTCTGGTTGATAATACAAATCCAATTTACCATCCCAATCACCCACTTTTGTGTACACCTCATTCAAATTTGCTTTGAACCCTTCAGGAAAAACAATTGGCTTATATGTTTTAGTTTCTGTAGTTTCTGAATCCTGTGCATTTGAAACAAGATTACAAAAAAGTAAACAGCTAACTAACGCAAATATGTAGGTGTATTTATACATCTTTAGTACCCAGGATTTTGAGGGATTACAATTGTAGTATTAATATCAATTTCCCTTTGAGGTATTGGTAATAATAATTTTTCAGGGGTAATTAAATTTTGTAATTCAATCAAACTCAATGGTTGAGGATATTGAGCATAATGCGTTGAATACATATTTGAAAAATGATTTTTCAATACATCAATTGGATTAATAGAATTCATGGTTGTTTTAAATCGAAGCAAATCAAACCAACGTTGATTTTCAAAAGCAAATTCCCATCTTCTTTCGTCTGAAAGCGCTTTTTCAAATGCAGCTTCAGTAGTTATAGTTGTTAATGGAAGCAACCCTGCTCTTACTTTTATTTGATTAATTAATGCCACACTATTTGGTGTAAAACCTTGTGCTTCTGCCAACATCAACAATACATCCGCATAACGAATTACTGGCCAATCATTTTCTCCATCATTTTCATAAATCAAATTTGAAATGTATTTTTTTACATAAATTTTTCCGAAATAATTTCCCATATTGAATTCATCTCTTTTGTCCACCAAAGTATCATACCCACCTTGAGTTTTTTTATACAGCTCTTTTGCAGGATAATTATATCCACTCCCATCTCCATTTACTACTGCTGATCCGCTTGCTCTAGGTCCGAATAAATTTGCAAATGGAGATCCTAATCCAACTTTACCTGATTTATATCTTATGGCAAATAATATTTCATTATTCATTTCATTGTTTGTAGAAAACACATTTGCATAAGTGGATTGTAACCCATATCCACTATTGCTAATAAGATCTTGCAACAAAGCAATGGCTTCTGTTTTTCTATTTAATGTTAAATAAACCTTTGCCATCATTGCTTTAGCAGACCAAACATTTGCTCTTCCAAAATCGTTTGGATTAATGGCATTAAAATTAGCAGTCAAACCGTTGTCTATTGTATTTTGTAAATCAGCAATGATTAATTTATAGATTTCATCTACAGAAGATCTATTAATGTATTTTGCTTCAGCAGGTGAAACTGGCTTATCGATTAAAAACACACCTCCAAACAATCTTACCAAATTAAAATAATGATAGGCTCTGATAAAAGAAGCTTGTGATGAAAGACGCTGTCTGTCCTGAAGCGTAACTGGAATCGAAATAGAATCATAAGATAACGAACCGTCTTCTTGATGATAATTCACCTTAAGATTAGACATTACTTTATTTACATTGTAAATATTATAATAGGTATTCAGCCAATAATCATACAATCCAGAATGTGAAGTGGCAGGCATAAACATATCCAAATCACTATACTCACGATTGTCTGAACTTCCACTACTAGGACTTCCCAATACTGAGTTATCACTTCTTAATTCTGTAACCTCCCATTCGTTATACAATGGTTTTTGCATGCCATTATAACAACCGGTCAATGCTTTTTCTACATCGCTGGTATTTTGATAAAAGGCCTGATCGTACAAATTAGAAGATGGATACACGTCAATCATTTTATTACAACTGGATAGTGCAACAATTGATGAGATAAAATATAAACTTAACTTTTTCATTTTATGATTTTTAAAAATTATTCAATTAAAAATTCAAATCCACGCCAAATACAAAGGTTTGCGGTATTGGGAAACTTCCACGTTGATAACCACCTACTAACGCAGAACCATAAGGTCCAGACGTAACTCTTGATTCGGGATTAATTCCTCTGTAACCTTTTGCGGAATGGAAATATAAATTCTGTGCAGATAAATAAAGTCTTAGACTGTTAATTTTTGCAAATTTTATTACATCATCAGCAAACTTATATCCCAAATTTAATTCTCTCAAACAGTAGTAAGATGCATCTTCCATCACATAATCTGTCAATAACCAATTGAAAGATGCTCTGTTATAATTTGGCGTTTTACCATCACCAGGATACAACGGAGAGATGTATCTGTTGGTATTATAACTCTTAACCAATTTTTTTACATCATCATAATTTGGATCACCATTAATTATTGAACCACCCTGTACACCTTGAAAAGTAAAGCTCAAATCAAATTGGTTATATGTAATCGTATTCGTTACACCCCAAGTAAAATCAGGATAAGGAGATCCTAATACCGTTCTATCATGAATGTCTATCACATTATCCCCATTAATATCAACTAGTTTTAATTGTCCTGGTACAAATGCATTTGCCAATTGACTGCTTAATCCATTTGCTTGAGCAGCATCAATTTCAGCTTGCGACAACCAAATGCCATCCGTTTTGTAACCATAAAATTGAATCAATGGAAGTCCAACTTTATTCAAATACAATTCGTTTCTTTCTCCTTCGTTAAGCAAATAAGATTCTTGACCTAACTCTAAAACTTTGTTTTGAGTATGAGAAATATTGGCAGCCGTACTCCATTTGAAATTACGTTTTGTAACATTAATAGAATTCAATTGCAATTCAACACCTGTATTTTTTAAACTTCCTATGTTATTCCAACTCGCTGGAACACCTGAATAAGCTACAGTTGCTTGTTGCAACAACAACTTATCTGTTTCTGAATTATAATAATCTACAGTAATGCCTAATCTGCCTTTAAATATGGATAAGTCCATTCCATAGTTTGATTGAAATGTCGATTCCCAAGTAATATCTTTATTTGATCTTATAGTAGAAGATGTAGATTGTCCTGTTGTTACATTTCCTGTACCTGTTCCAAAAGCATAATTTGATGTGTACAATAAATCAAGGAAGCCAAAATCAAGAATTCTATTGTTACCAGAAACACCATAACTCGCTCTCCATTTTAATTTCGAAATCCATTTTACTTTGTTCATGAATTTCTCTTTATCCATTGCCCATCCTGCAGAAACAGAAGGGAATGTACCCCATTTATTTCCTGGGCCAAAATAAGAACTTCCATCTGTTCTAAAACTTGCTGAAACTAAATACTTGCTTTTGTAATTATAATTTACCCTACCCAAATAAGAAACCAACGCAACTGTGTTGGTAGAACCAAATGTTGAAGCTTTATCTATAATACTTGCATTATTGTATGTTCTGATGTTATCATTGGGGAAATCCAAACCAGTTACTTGATCTTTTTGAGTCTTTGTGGTTTGTACCGTAAAACCTGCCAAAACATTGAAGTTATGGTCTTTCACTACTTTATTGTAAGTTAATGTTTGTTCAGAAAGTAAATCAACAAACATATTATCTGTAAACACGCCTCTACTAACTAAACCATCAGCTTCAGCATTTCTGTTACTCCAATTTAAACCATTGCTTTTGTTGATATACATGGTAGATAATGATTTAAAATCTAACCCTTTGAAAAGTTTAATGGATAAATCAGCAGATGATTGTAATCTATATTCTTTATTGTCAATAAATGTGTTATTTAAAATAGAAGATGGGGAATTGGTAGTAGAGTTGAAAGCATCCGATAAGCTCCCTGGATCCCAAAAAGACCCATCAGGCATAAAACCTGAATAATATAGATTATTAAAATGACGAGGTTGTGCAAAATCACCAACATGTAAAGTTGACCACTGTGCATTTTGTCCTACCAAGCCCAAAGTTGCTGCATTATGTCTTACAGGAATAAAACTTGGGTAACGCACAAATGTGGTATAATTAATGGAAGGTGATTCTCTATCTGAATAAGAAGGATTAATGTTCACCACCAATTTAACTTTACTTGTTAATGCAACGTCAATGCGTGCACGAACATTGAATCTTTGATAATCGCTATTGCGCATTAAACCTTGATCTTTCTGATAGCCTCCTGAAATATAATATTTCACATCACTTTTACCTCCAGAAACACTCAATAATAAATTTTGAAACATACCCGTTCTCAATGCTTGATCTTGCCAATTTGTACCTTTTCCGCCAAACAATTCATTTTCAATGATATAGTCTACTTTTTCAGTACTGGTGCCAATTGTGGATAACGTAGGTGGCGTAACGCTTGGATCTTGTGCTTTTAAAGAAGCTTCATAAAATAGATTATTCATGTATTCTGTAGTTGTAAAAACATCATATCTTTTGTATGCTTGTTTTGCCCCAATTGAATATTTGAAAACATATTTTGCCTTTTCAGATTTACCAGCTTTTGTTGTAATTAAAATAACGCCACTGGCACCACGCGAACCATAGATTGCTGCAGAGGCCGCATCTTTTAAAATTTCTACCGATTCAACATCCGCCATATTTACATATGCAAGCCCATCAGGAACGGGTTGACCATCAACCACAACAAGTGGACTAGCGCCTGCATAAATAGAACTGATGCCTCTAACGGTTACCTTTGGGGGCGCACCTGCTTCAGATGATAAATTCTGAATTTGAACACCTGCAATTTTACCTTGCAATGCTTGATCTAATCTTACAACTGGCGCCTCATCTAATTTTTCATCTTTAAATTTTGTAATCGCTCCAGTTACATCTCCACGTCTTTGGGTACCATACCCAATCACTACCACTTCAGCATTATCACTAATGGATGGAACCAATTGAACATTTACTTCATTTGTGGTTTTATCAATTTGTAGCATTTGAGTAGCAAAACCAATGCTAGAAAAAATTAAGGTAACCTTAGATTGCTTTACAGAAATGGTAAACGTACCGTCTTTCTTTGTGGAGGTTCCTGACTTAGATTTATCTACAATAATGTTCACCCCTTCGAGCTTTTCTCCTGTAGTTTTATTGGTTACAGTTCCTGTAATCTCTCTTTTTTGTGCATGCCCTATTAAAACGGCAAACAAAAACACCAGTGTGTAAAAACCTTTTTTCATTTTTTTTATTTTTCTTTAATCGATTAATGTGGTTAGATGAAGGATAGATTGATCTGCTTTTTTATCTAGATTTTTATAAAACCCAGGTAAGCAACTTGAACATTTGTATTTGTAGTGCCCTTTTGCCAATAAACTTGAATACTCATCATATTCAAATGGTTTAATTTGTTGTCCAATCCAATTTTTTTCATTTGCAAGGTATGGTACCAAAACTTCGAATCCTTTTTTAATTGACTTGCCTTTTGGGGTTTCGTAATTCCATAAATCTTCATTTAAAAAACTGCCCATTTGTGCAATCCAAAATAAAGGTTCTAAAATAAAAGCTTCATAATGTAAAGAGATTGTTCTTTCCATTTCAAGCGGGAAGAAACCCGTTTCGTCCATTTGAGATTCTAATCTTTCTTTAACACTTTCTATTGTTGATTTTGCAACTTTATCATTTTTTGTAAACAATGCAAAGCCCAATTTCTGAGCATCATACCAAATGCCGTGGTTGTTTTTTGCATTCATTTCTTCAATGCCATTTTTACTGGTAGAAAACCATTCTAAATAAGCTTTAAACCAATCCTCAACACCTGTTTGTTCTTTCGAAGTCCAATGTTTTGAATGTTGTAATAATCCTATTGCATCAATAACCAAAACAAACTCTCTGCTTTCAATTAATCCGATACCACGACCATCATTTTTACCTTTAATCGCTTGAGCGAAATTTAGATTAGGGTTCATTTTGGTAGCGGGATCTAAAAACCAAGCTTTAATTTGTGCGACTGCTTTTTCTGCATACTTTTCATCATCAGAAAAATAATAAGCAAGCGCAAGACATTCAACCGATTTAATCATCAGCCCAATGTTTCCTTTGTCTTTATAGTCCTTTGTTTCCGGATTTATTTCGCCATCTCTTCTGATGTATGGAAGTCCGTCTGGCTTTGTTGGATCAGGCCAAAAATAAATAGCAATGGTCATATAATCATGCATATCGCCACTTGGTGGGATTTGTTT
The DNA here is from genome assembly GCA_947450165.1 of Chitinophagaceae bacterium. Lineage (GTDB taxonomy): Bacteria > Bacteroidota > Bacteroidia > Chitinophagales > Chitinophagaceae > Ferruginibacter. The sequence continues at coordinate 998 of CANFUJ010000122.1, read as the reverse complement.
TTTCTCCATCACCGTGTACAATTCCTTCACCGCCAATGCTTCATCTGCTACATTCAATAATTTTTTGTACGATGGCAAAAGCTTTGGGTCGTTCTTTTTAAGCTTTGCTTTATTTATTTCCAATGCATTTCTATCCATGGTAAAAACATTCAGTTTACTATCCTGAGATTTTAACATGTTGATACAAAACATTGAAATAGTAAGCAACCAATAAAATTTATTTTTAATCATAATTTTTATTATTTAATGATACGCAACCATCTTGTGATTGTACCATTTTTACCCCTGAATACAACTAAATAATTACCAGAAGCTACATTGTTTACAATAAAATTCGTAGCAGAAAAACCTTTATTTACCAAGATGTCTTTTTGTGCTAAAAATTTACCTTGAGCATCGTAAACCATTACTTTCCCTATATCTGTTTTTGGTGAAAATAATTTCAAATAAACTTGGCCGTTATTGTAGTAAGCAACCATTGTTTGAACCGTACTGTCTTCTGGATTTATCGTTAATGAACCACTTCTGTATGTAATTTCATAATTATCAGCATCTGCAGAACCCGCTACAACACTGTAAACACCAGGAGCTGAATTCAATGTTGCCGTTGTGGTAATCATGGGTTGAGCAGAAAGTACAGAAGTTGATTCGCCTAAAACAAATCCAGTATAATCTAATGTAAATGTTGGATTTACTGTTCCTTCTATTTTAAACGTATCTCTAACGCTAATCAGTAGTGGTGCTTTATTTACAACTATATTTATAAGTACATCGTTTGCTGGGAAATAAGCATCATTACCTGGTTGAGACACAACAATTGTGGTAGTACCAACTCCTAAAATTTGCAGCGTATTTCCGTTAATGGTTGCTACAGATGGATTAGAACTTGTATATACAAGCGGGATGCTGCTATTAGTGCTGCTAACTTGAATATTATAAGTTGGTGTACCATAAGTGATAGCAGGCACATTAACATATGTAATGGTTTGATTTTGTTT
>CANFUJ010000121.1 GCA_947450165.1 Chitinophagaceae bacterium | reverse complement strand
GTCATGCCTTGTTGTTTCTTGGAAAAGAAGGCAACGGTGCTTTGTCTGCTGCAATGGCGTTTACGCAATATATTTGTTGTGATCGGGTAAATGGAAAAATGCCACCTACTCCCCAAAAAGAAGTTTCATTATTTGGTGACGATGTAGACATTTCAGAAAATGAAAATCAACAATTTGATTCATCAGATTCTTGTGGTGTTTGTCCTTCTTGCTTGAAAGCATCTAAATTGGTGCATCCAGACATTCATTTTTCAATACCAACGATAAGTGGGTTAAGACCAGACCGGCAAACGATTTCCAATGATTTAATTGTGAAATGGCGAAGTTTTATTTTAGAAAATCCTTATGGGAATACGTACGATTGGTTGCAATATATTGAAGCTGAAAATAAACAAGCCAATATTACAGCTGCAGAGTGTGAGGAAATCCATAGAATTTTAAGTTTAAAAAGTTTTGAATCAGAATACAAGTTTCTGGTGATGTGGATGACGGAATTACTGGGAAAAGAAGGGAATAAGCTGTTGAAATTGATCGAAGAGCCACCACCAAACACCATTTTTATTTTTGTAGCAGAAAACGAACAACTGATTTTACCTACAATTCTTTCAAGAACACAATTGATTAAATTTCCGATGTTGCAAACAGAAGAAATTAAACATGCTTTGGAGTTGAAATACAACGTTGATTCAAATAAGTCGAGCTTGTTTGCATATTTAGCAAAAGGAAATTTCAGAGAAGCTTTGCACCAACTTAATCATGTTGAAGAAGATTGGGAAGTAACGTTGAGAGATTGGTTAAATACGATTGTAAAAACCGGTCCGATGGCTCAAATGAAATGGGTGGAAGAAATCTCTAAAATTGGCAGAGAAAAACAAAAGCAGTTTCTTCAATATTTCATTTATTTACTAGAACAAGCTTTGACGTTGAGGGTTCGAGGAAATCAAGCTTTGAGTCAGTTAGAGGTTACAGAAAAGGTATCTGCAGAAATGGATTTTGCAAGCCGTTTTAACAGATTGTGTAACATTGCTCAGTTAGAAGCAATCATCCAAGAATTGGATCATTCAATCTACCATATCGAACGAAATGCAAATGCCAAAATTCTGTTTCATGCATTAACCATTAAGTTATATCATATTATTAGCAACAAATCAGTAATTTTGGTGGCATAATTGCAAATTATTTTTGATTTGCAGTATTTTAAGTTTAGGTACAAAATTTAATAATTGTAAAATTTACATATATGGGTTGTGGAAGTTGTGGAACAAGCAAAGATGGAGCACCAAGTGGTTGTCAAAGTCATGGCAATTGCTCAAGTGGTGGTTGTAATCGAATGAACGTACATGATTGGCTTGCCAATTTGCCTTTTAGCGATCCTGAAAGCAATTGCAGAGTCGTAGAAATTAGTTTTAATAATGGCAGCAGAAAAGATTATTTCAAAAACACAACGTTGCATTATTACGGAAAAGGCGAAATGGTAGCTGTTGAAGGTGTTAATGGTTTTGATGTGGGCATGGTAAATCTTACTGGAGAATTGGTTCGTTTGCAATTGAAGAAAAATAACATTGACGAAAAAAGTCCTGAAATAAAAAAAGTATTGAGAAGAGCTACAGAACAGGACATTCAAAAAATGGTTGAAACGAAAGCGAAAGAGGCGAATATGCTGATCAGAAGTAGAGCAATTGCGCGTTATTTAAGATTGGAACTAAAAATGGCTGAAGTTGAAATTCAAGCCGATGCAAAAAAAGCTACTTTTTTCTATATAGCTGATGACCGTGTGGATTTTAGAGAACTAATAAAATTGTATGCTGCAGAGTTTAAAGTGAAGGTAGAAATGAGGCAAATTGGTGCTAGGCAAGAAGCTGGAAAAGTGGGCGGAATTGGAAGTTGTGGCAGAGAATTATGTTGTAGCACTTGGCTAACTGATTTTAAAAGTGTGAATACAAATGCGGCTCGTTACCAAAATTTAAGCATTAATCAAACCAAACTAAGTGGACAATGTGGTCGTTTAAAATGTTGTTTGAATTTCGAGTTAGATACTTATATGGATGCTTTGCAATTTTTTCCGAATGATGCAGATATGTTGGAGTTGGCAAAAGGACGTGCATTTCTTATTAAAAAAGATATTTTCAAAAACTTGATGTGGTACACAATGTCTGATAGCAACAAACATTACCCATTAACCATTGAAACTGTAAAAAGAATTAAAGCTCAAAATAAGCAAGGTATTCGTCCAGAAGAGTTGGAAACAGCTGAAGTCATTACTTCAAAACCAAAAGAAGTTGAACCAGAATATGCAGATTTAGTAGGACAAATTAGCTTGAAGAGTTTGGAGAAAACTACAAGAAAACGTAGAGATAAAGAGCGTAGCCAACAACAATCAGGTCCACAAAATCGTGGTCCTCAAAACCAAGGCAATCCAAATCAAGGGACTCCTAGAGGTCAGCAGGGTCAAGCTAGGCCAAATGAACCCAATGCTAGAGGACCACAAAAAAGCCCGCAACAAAACCCTGGTCCAAATAGAGGTCCGCAAAACGCTGGGAATCCAAACAATAGAAGAAATCAAGGAAATAGGCCAAATAATAATGGACCAAGAAACCAACAAGGACAAGGACCAAAGCCAGATACTGGAAATAATTAATTGAACAGGAGAGCGTAGTATAATTTAAACTTAATAAGATAAAAATTAACCATTGTCAATATCAGTTACCAATCTTTCGAAAAATTTTGGAGCACAAAAAGCGGTGAACGATATTTCATTTAAGATTGGCAAAAATGAAATCGTTGGATTTTTGGGGCCTAATGGGGCAGGGAAATCTACCACAATGAAAATGATAACCGGTTTTTTGAAACCAGACATGGGTTCAATCGAAGTTTGTGGCATTTCCGTACAAAATCACCCAACAGATACACAGAGAAAAATAGGTTATTTGCCAGAGTCGAACGCATTGTATTTGGATATGTATGTGAAAGAGTACTTGTCTTTTGTAGGAAGCATTTATAAAATAGACAATTTGCAATCTAGTATAAATGATGTAGTTGAACTAGTTGGCTTAACAAAAGAAGCGCATAAGAAAATAGGACAATTAAGTAAGGGATATAAGCAGCGTGTTGGTATAGCCGCTTCTTTGGTGCATAATCCAGAAGTGTTGATTTTAGATGAACCTACATCTGGTTTAGATCCCAATCAAATCATTGAAATCAGAGACATCGTAAAAAGATTGGCTGAAAATAAAACGGTGATTTTTTCCTCTCATATAATGCAAGATGTTGAAGCCATTTGCGAAAGGGTAATCATCATAAACAAAGGGCAAATTGTGGCCGATGACCAGTTGATTAATTTGAAAAATAAAACCAATGAAAATCAAAAGGTTTCGGTTGAGTTCAAAGAAAAAATTGCTTCAAGTTTTTTTTCAGGGTTTAAAGATTGTATTAGCATCAAGGAAATAAGTCAAAATAAATTTAATTTTGAAACCAGCAATGCAGAATCGATAAGAAAACAAATCATGGAAATTTGTTTAAGCAACAATTTAAACATCGTTTCATTAAACAGCGAAAGCCATAATTTAGAATCTGTATTCAAATCCCTTACATTGTAATTTTTTAAAAAATCAAACCATTATTCATAAAACAACAACATTAAAATGAGTTACATTTCATCCATTCATGCGAGACAAATTTTAGACAGTAGAGGTAATCCTACCATTGAAGTAGATATTTTAACGGAGAATGATCATTTGGGACGTGCGGCTGTTCCAAGTGGTGCTAGCACTGGTATTCACGAAGCGGTGGAATTGAGAGACAATAATAAAAAAATATATGGTGGAAAAGGGGTTTTGAAAGCAGTGAAAAATGTGAACACTACAATAGCCGATCATTTATTGGGTTGGGATGTAGCGGATCAAACAGGAATTGATGAGATGATGATTGCATTGGATGCAACAGAAAATAAGAGCAAATTAGGTGCAAATGCAATGTTGGCGGTAAGTTTGGCGGTTGCAAAAGCTGCAGCTTTGGAAGCGAATTTACCTTTGTACAGATATATTGGAGGAACGAATTCAAGGGTTTTACCAATCCCAATGATGAATATTTTGAATGGAGGCGCACATGCGGATAACAAGATAGATTTTCAAGAATTTATGGTAATGCCAGTTGGTGCAACTTCATTTAGTGAGGGGTTGCGTTGGGGTGTTGAAATATTCCATGCTTTAAAAACAGTTCTAAAGAAAAAAGGATTTAGTACAAATGTGGGTGATGAAGGTGGATTTGCACCAAATATCCAAAGCAACGAAGAAGCTATTGAAACTGTATTAACAGCTATTCAGGTTGCAGGTTTCAAAACAGGAAGCCAAATTGGAATTGCCATGGATGCTGCTAATAGCGAGTTGTGGAATGCTAAAGAAAAGAAATACATTTTTCATAAAAGTGATGGCAAAAAAATGACCAGTGAGCAATTGGTTGATTATTGGGAAAGTTGGGTAAAACAATATCCAATTATTTCAATTGAGGATGGAATGGCTGAAGATGATTGGAAAGGATGGAAAATGCTAACAGATAGATTAGGTAAAAAATGTCAATTGGTAGGGGATGATTTGTTTGTAACTAACGTGAAGCGCTTAGAAAAAGGAATTAAAGACAGTACTGCAAATGCATTGTTGGTAAAAGTAAATCAAATTGGTACTTTAACTGAAACCATCAACGCGGTTAGTATGGCACAAAACAATGGTTACAATACCATCATGAGTCATAGAAGTGGCGAAACAGAAGACAGCACAATTGCTGATTTAGCGGTAGCTTTAAACTGCGGACAAATTAAAACGGGTTCTGCTTCAAGAAGTGATCGTATGGCAAAATACAATCAGTTGATTAGAATTGAAGAAATGTTGGGACAAGGCGGAATTTATCCAAATGGTAAAATAAAATTTGGGAAATAAATTTATCCAATTAAATAAATTATTAAATTACGTGAGGGATTTTCATAAATGAAAAAAAATCCTTGAAGATTTAATGTTATTTCAACTATTGAGACAATAAATATTTTAAAAATGAAGGAGCAAAATTGGGTACTGAAGATTTTAAAGAACAAATATTTTGTTACCCTTACTTTTTTTTTGGTATGGATGGCTTTTTTTGATACAAAAGATTGGGGTTTGATTAGAGAAAGGCAAACCAAATTGGACGCATTGCAAAAATCAGAAAAAGAAATGGCTAAATTAATCGCTGAAACCAGAGCAGAATTGAGCATGTTGAAAACGAGTGCTGAATCAGTTGAGAAATATGCCCGTGAAAAATATCTGATGAAAAAAGACAACGAGGATATTTTTGTAGTAAAAACCCCATAAAAAAAGAAAAAATACTTTTGTTGTTACACAATAATTAAAAAATAAGCTCGTTTATAGTGTTGGATAAGATATTTAATTAACAATAAAGCATCAAAATTGCCTATGCATAGTATTACTTCAGAAGATCTTTTGTTGTATTTATATGGCGAAACAACAAATCTTCAAACAGAAGCCATAGAGCTAGCACTTCAACAAGATTGGAGTTTAATGGAAAAATTAGAGTTACTAACACAATCTAAAAATGAATTAGAAACAATTAATTTTTCGCCTAGCACAACTTCAGTCAATAATATTTTAAAATACGCTGAGAAATCGGTGGAAGAAATTTCACCCGCACTATAAACCATAGTTTAATATTATTTTTACACCTGCTTTCAAAAAAAGCAGGTTTTTTTTATGAAAAAAAATGAGCGTTATCAGTTTGTGTTGGAGTATTTTGAAAAACAAATGCCAATTGCAGAAACGGAGCTGAATTTTGAAAATACATATCAATTGCTGGTTGCCGTCATTTTATCTGCACAATGCACGGATAAACGCATAAACATGGTTACACCTTCACTTTTTAGAAGTTTCCCAGATTTGAAAGAATTAAGTCATGCCGATTTTGATACTGTTTTTGACCTTATAAGAAGTATTTCCTATCCGAATAATAAAGCAAAACACTTAATTGGAATGGCACAAATGGTTATGCAGGATTTTAATGGAATTGTTCCAATGACAGTTGAGGAATTGATTAAATTGCCTGGGGTAGGGAGAAAAACGGCCAACGTAATTACTTCGGTAATAGACCAACAACCTAATATGGCTGTTGATACACATGTGTTTAGGGTGAGTGCACGCATTGGTTTAACAACAAATGCAAAAACACCGCTTTCTGCAGAAAAACAACTCATAAAACATATCCCAAAATCTAAAATTCATATCGCACATCACTGGCTGATTTTACATGGACGTTATATTTGCACCGCAAGAAATCCAAAGTGCAACCAATGTGAAATTTCAAGCGCGTGTAATTTTTTTAAGAAACTTAAAATTGATGTTTAAAATTTGAATAAAATTCGTTTAATTTGTATGCAAATAGAATCAAAAATTCAACCCAAATAAAAGGATCCAAATGAAAAGGTCATTTTTTCTTATTATATCAATGTTGGCACTTACTTTTTTTAGTAAAAATGCATCGGCACAATATTATTTTTATAATGATGATTATTACGATCAAGATGTTTTGGTTGAGGTAGGTGCTAGTGTTGGGGCTATGAATTGCTTAACTGATTTAGGTGGAAAAGCTGGGATTGGAAAAGGGTTTATCAAAGATTTAAATAGCGGAAAAAGCTATTTTTCAGGCGGGATATTTGCAAATATTTCTTACAAAAATGCTTTAGGACTAAGATTAGAATTCTGTAATGGTAAAGTTTCTGCAGATGATAATGTTTTATCTTCAGTGCCTAGTTCGGATATTGCTAGATTTCGTTACAATAGAAATCTTAATTTCCAAAGCAGTATTAGGGAATATTCTGCAATGATAGAAGTTCATCCAATGATGCTTTTTGTTGATTGGGAAGCTCGTGATCAAGAAGCACCAAGATATTCTCCATATTTACTTGGAGGGATTGGTTCATTTTCATTTAATCCACAACTAAAAGAAGGGAACCGATTAATTGATTTGCAACCACTTTCTACAGAAGGACAAGGGTTGAAAGAATACCCTGATCGCCCTGTGTATAAACTTACACAAATCAATTATCCTTTCGGCATGGGTATGAAATATGAATTATCTCCATTAGTAAACCTGCGTGGTGAATTTGTATATCGCTTACTTACCACAGATTATCTTGATGATGTAAGTAAAAATTACATCGATCCCACATTATATGCATTGAATGGGTTTACTGGCACAAGATTAGAAAACGCTCTATATTTGAATAATCGCGAAACCAATGGACAAAAAACTGCTCCAGGTGGAAAAAGAGGAAGTCCAACAAATAACGATGCTTATTTTAGTTTTAATCTTAAATTAAGTGTTTGCCTAAGAAGTAGAATGAGATAGGATTTCTCCTTTAGATTAAATCAAATTATTCTTCAAAATAATTAAAAACAGCATTTTCACAAATGCTGTTTTTTTATTTCCAAGAATAAGATAAAAAGAATTAATTACCCATTAATAATCTGTTCAATGGCTTCAATCAACTCTGCTTTATAAATTGGTGTACCCATAATTTTATTAAAGCCTTTAGCAT
>CANFUJ010000120.1 GCA_947450165.1 Chitinophagaceae bacterium | reverse complement strand
GCAATTTGAGAAGAAACCTTTTGTTTTGTACCCAGATTATTGATTTGAAATATCCAGTTGTGGTGGCGCTTACCATGATGGATTTGGCCAAAGAAAAAGGAATTAAAATTGATATTCCTGGTTTAGAAATCGAATTGGGTGTTCCAATTGTAGCGGTAAATCCAAGAAAGCAAAAAGGCATTGAAGAACTTAAAAAAACTTTGGAGCATAGCATTTCAAATAAAGATCATCTGCCCGAGTTAGAGTTTATTTACAGCTCAATGTTGGCACCAAAAGCCATCACCGAAACAAAACAAATTTTCCCAGAGTTCAATAATTACAAAGCGATTCACTATCTGATTAATTACGAACATTTTTTGTTGTCAAATCAAGAAAGAGATAACATCAAACAAATTGTAATTCAGAATAAATTCAATGCTACAAAAACGCAAGCAGAGGAAATCATGCAACGTTATGCACGTATCAAACATGTGATGCAACAAACTGTTGTAGAATCCGATCCTTTAAAAAAATCTTTATTAACCGAAAAATTAGATGCCATTTTATTGCATCGTATATGGGGCTACGTTATCTTACTAACGGTTTTATTTTTTCTGTTTCAGTCGGTATTTTGGATGGCAAAATATCCCATGAATTTTATCGAATGGATATTTAGTATTTTAAGTGGACAGTTTTCTAGCATATTGCCCATTGGATGGTTTAGCGATTTGTTCATCAATGGATTTTTAGCAGGCTTAAGTGGCATCATGATTTTTGTACCGCAGATTATGATTTTGTTTGGCTTGATTACTTTACTTGAAGATAGTGGCTATATGGCGCGCATTAGTTTTTTAACGGATAGGATTATGCGCAAATCTGGTTTAAATGGTAAAAGTGTAATGCCGATGATTAGTGGATTTGCTTGTGCCGTGCCTGCAATTATGAGTGCAAGAAATATTGAAAACAAAAAAGAACGCTTACTCACCATAATGATTACGCCGTTGATGAGCTGTAGCGCAAGACTTCCAGTGTACACGATATTAATAGCGTTGGTTATTCCATCAAAAATATATTTAGGTTTTATTAGTTTACAAGGATTGGTCATGATGGCTTTATATGTGTTTGGCACAGTAATGGCGATGCTTGTGGCCTGGGTGATGAAGTGGTTTATTAAATCTACTGAGCGCAGTTTTTTTATTTTAGAACTTCCTACGTATAGAAGTCCGAGATGGAAAAACATGTTTTATACGATGTATGAAAAAGCGCGCATTTTTGTTTTTGATGCGGGTAAAGTAATCATGATTATCAGTTTATTGCTTTGGTGTTTAAGCAATTTTGGTCCGGCTAAAAAAATGGAATCTATTCATCAATCCTACGCTTTACAATTGAAGCAACATCCATCTGATTCGATTCAAATTGTTAGAGAAGAAAAAACATCCATTTTACAACATTCATTTGCAGGCATACTTGGTCGAACCATCGAACCCGTGATAGCTCCTTTAGGATACGATTGGAAAATTGGCATTGCACTTATTACATCATTTGCAGCAAGAGAAGTATTTGTAGGCACAATGGCCACTTTATACAGTGTTGGCGAAGATGCAGATGAAAACAGTACAACACTTCGAGATAAAATGATGGCAGCCAAAAGAGCAGATGGCAGTAAAGTATATACGCTCGCAACAGGTTTATCGTTGCTCATATTTTATGTGTTGGCGATGCAGTGTATGAGTACAATTGCGGTAGTAAAAAGAGAAACCCGAAGCTGGAAATGGCCAATGATTCAATTGGCATACATGACTGGTTTGGCGTATTTGTGTAGTTTTATAATTTATCAGTTGTTGAAGTAGAAGTATCTGATAAAAACAAAATCAAGCTCTATAAACATTTGTCCATCTAATAAAATAAAATGAAAAAGAACAATCAAGAACTTAATATAGACTTTATAGAAAGTAGAATTTTAACTAAAGAAGAAGAACAAAAATTAAGCGAGTATATAAAAAAAATTAAAGAAAAGGCTAACAAGCCAACTCGAGCAAAAAAAGCTGCTTAGCAAGTCTCTTAAAACTTATAGATACCAATTGGCATACATGACTGGGCTGGCGTATTTATGTAGTTTTATAGTGTTTCAGTTCTTGAAGTAGATGTAAACAAATTAAAAATTAAAAATTCAAAAAAGGGAATTCAATAATTTTAACTCATCACTTCGCTAAGATTTTTTTACTTTTTACTTTTTACTTTTTCCCTTACCAATTTATCGCTTGTTTCACACCATTTAACACTCGCGTGTATAATTTTTTATACAACTCATTTACAATTTCATCTTTACGTGGATCATTGGCTCCACTATTGTTGATTAAATCCCAATCTGTGTTTGAAATTGCTCTTTTATCTCCACTAAATGTTACCACATCTTGCTGCCATTGATAAGTATGACGATAGGTTTTGGTATCAATATTCTTATTTTCAACTAAATCGTTAATGCTCATTTCCAATTCTGCTATTGCGCTAAATTTAGAACTATTGGTATAAAGCGTTGCATTCACCGTGTTGTAAACAGGGTTACCAGAAGTATCGGTTCCAATTTTAATTTGTCGACTAACATTTTTTGAAGTATTGACAATTTCAGGATTTGGAAATTCTAATTTTTTCAACCGCAAATCAATCGTCCAATCGGTTTTTATATTCAATCTTTTTGAATCCTTAAAACCAAATATTTTTACTGCTGAATTGTTGTTCGACAAATCATTGATTAAGTTTTGTTCGAAATAATCATTCTTGTTACTAAAATTAAAAGCACGCCAAGCAGATTGATTGTATACAGCACTTTCATCAAAAGGATTAATCACCAAATTAATCATCGCATGATTATATGCGATTTTCATTTTTTCATTGGCATCCTTAAAGTTTGGCGCATATTGATTTGCTTTATAAAAATTATTGTATGCTATTTTTGCATTTTCGCGACCCGTTTTATCTAGATATAAATTACCCAAATTATAATATGCCAAAGCTGCAGAATCTTTTGTGGTAAAAATATGAACTGCATAACTTTCGGGTGTAACCAACTTATATGCTTCAGTAGAATTGATGATTGCATCATAAGCCATTTGCAAATATTCGTATTCTGTAATCAACACATCCCATTTACCAATTTGTTGCGTTGTTTGATAAGCATTTATTTTATCGAGATGTTTTTGCTTAATGATTTTATACAGTTGAGGAATTGCTGTGCGCGCATCTTCATCATCCGGGCTTTTCTTTAATTTCTTCACCGCATCTTGCAAAGATTTATCCGAATCTTCTCTTTCCAAAAATCCTTTTCTACTTCCACAAGAAGCTGCTAAAATTAAAATACATAAAATCACGAAAATGTTTTTCATAATAAATTTTTATTAAGCCTCAAAAGTAAATGAAATTTTTTGACACGAAGTAACGAACAGACGAAGGCACGAAGGTTTTTTAATAAGAATTTGTATATAATTCGAATACTTCCAATTTCTTGAATAAATTCTCTACGAGAATTATTTTTTAACACGAAGACACGAAGACACGAAGACTCGAAGATTTTTTATGTTATTATATGGAAAATTCTTCCAACTTTTAAACCATTAAACCAGCGAAGCGATTTAAACAGTTTATTTGGACTTTGATGATTGGTGAAAACACCAACATCGGCAGACAAAATTCCCCAACCTTTTGAACTCATTGAACATATTGAACCTTTTGAACAAACCTCTCAAACCTCAAAAACTTCCCAAACCTCTCCAACCTCCTTCAAAAATATAGTACATTGTATTGCATAGTACTAAATAAATCCCTATTTTTGTTTTTGAAACAGATGATACACGTTCTTTTTCAATTTTAAATAACCCAATATCATTACATAACATATGAATATAGAAAACACATCCAGTCAAATGCGCAAGGGCATTTTGGAATTTTGCATTTTATCGGTGATTAAACAAGGAGAAGTATATCCATCAGATATTATTGCAAAAATGAAGTCGGCGAACCTCAATATTTTTGAAGGAACCCTTTACCCTTTACTTACCCGTTTAAAAAATGCGGAATTGTTAACCTATCGTTGGGTAGAAAGCAATAGCGGTCCTCCAAGAAAATACTTCAGTTTAACAGATAAGGGAAACGATTTTTATACAGAATTGGCCACAACTTGGAACGAACTTTCTGGTGCAGTAGAAAAAATTACGCAACAGAAAATATAATTACCATTTAAAACTTAATAACACAAAGATGAAACAAGTCATAAATATCAATTATCACGGTAGGGTAATTCCCATTGAAATAGCAGCGCACGATTTATTAAAAGGTTATATAACCAGTTTACAACTGCATTTTGAAAACGAGGAAGGTAAAGAAGAAATCATCAATGATATAGAAGGAAGAATTGCAGAACTTTTTCACGAGCAGCTTACCAAAGGGGCTACATGCATTACAGAAGCGGATGTAAATGCCATTATAAAAAGTATGGGTACACCGGATGATTTTGAAACTGAACCTTTGATAAACAGCACTCAAAAATCCGAAGAGAAACACAATAATTTTTCTGGAGAATCTAAGCGCTTATTTAGGGATGAAAACAACAAAGTTTTTGGTGGCGTTTGTAGTGGTTTGGCCAATTATTTTAATATGGATGTGATTGTGGTTAGGGTAATATTCTTATTGATGTTTTTTTCTTTTGGTTTTGGTTTGATTCCATATTTGATTTTATGGATTGCAGTTCCAAGTTCGGCTACAAAATCAATTGGTTCTGTACGAAAAAAATTATATCGTGATACGGATGAAAAAATGATAGCTGGCGTTTGTAGTGGTTTGGCGCATTATTTTGGGATAAAAGTTTGGATTGTTCGCACGCTTTTTCTGCTTCCCGTTTTGAGTATGATTTTTGAATGGAATCATGTATTCTTCAACGTTAGTCCAAGCTCATTTATCATTTACATCATCTTTTGGTTGGTGATGCCTGAAGCCAAAACCACATCTGAAAAATTAGAAATGAAGGGAAAGAAAATTGATTTGGATTCAATAAAACAGTCTATTCATGAAGAAATGAGTGATTTAAAAGAACGCGCTAAATCTTTAGGAAAAGATGCTGCAGCCGTTGCTGGTGAAAAAACAAAAATGATTGCTGCTGATTCAGGAAGTGCGTTACAAAAATTAATTTCTGGGATTATAAAAATAGTAGCATTTATTATTAAAGCATTTGTGTACACCATTTTAACCATCATTGGATTGGCGATGTTTTTGATGTTGTTTGTAATTGGTGTTACTTCTTTTAGTTTGTTTCCATTAAAAGATTTTTTGGTGAGTGGCATCTGGCAAAATGGTTTTGCTTGGGGAACGTTAATATTTTTTATAGTAGTTCCCATTATTGGAATACTCACTTGGGCTATTCGCAGAATTGGAAAAATTAAAAGAAATAGAAATGTTTTACGTACCACATTTGCTTCACTTTGGATATTGGGCTGGGTTTCCTTAACTGGATTGATTGTTACATTGGGAAAAGATTTTAAATCAGTAAACAATTCATTTGAAGAAAATGTAAAAATGGATACTGGAAATGTAAACAAACTATTGGTTAATTTCTATAAAATTAGATACCACAAAAATGAAAAAACTATAAACTTTGCTGACCTGATAAACGCCTATGAAGACACATTATATATTGATAATGTTGGATTAAAAATAAAGCAATCTACCAACGACAGTTTTCAAGTTTCCGTAAAAAAAATGGTGAATGGCTCAACACGTTTTGCAGCAGATACTTCAGCCTCAATCATGCATTACAATATTTTACAAAAAGATTCTTTTTTATTTATTGATAAATCTTTAGGAATAAATAAAAATGAAAAATTCAGAAATCAGAATGTTGTCGTTACCATTTATGTACCCATCGGAAAACAGATTCAATTGCCTTATAGCAAAGAAATTGTTGTCAAAAAAAATTCAGAAATGAAATTGCAATTTTGGGATGAAACTAAAGTTGAATATAGAGATTACATCATGCGGGTAGATGGTTTATATACTTTGGATGGAAAGGCTTCGTATGATTGGGAGTAGGTCAGAAGTTCAAAAGGTAATAGTAAAAGGTTCAAAAGGTTCAAAAGGTTCAATACGTTCAATAAGTTCAAAAGGTTGGCACCATTTTCCACTATTGGCGCCGGTTTCCGAATCGGTGTCTGTGATTTATATACTTTACATGCTGACTATATTTTTCCCATCGGTTTTTAACCGATACCATTATTTAAATTTAGTATAATAAATTTCATTTAAAATTGCCCATCGTTTTGGAATTTTTTGATAGCCCACGGTTTCAACCGTGGGAGAGGATGAAATATAAAATAAGGAACAACAAACCACAAATAATAATGAACTGCTTTTTCGTAAACTGCTTCCAACTCCCCCCTTGGGGGATCGAGGGGGCTAACCTCTCAAACCTTTTAACGTCTTTTTTATTTACATTTGCCCACAAATCATCAAAAATGAAACAAACTCCATTTACAAATAAACATATCGCACTTGGCGCAAAAATGGCAGAATTCGCAGGATTCAATATGCCCATTTCTTATACAGGCATTAACGACGAACATGCTGCCGTTAGAAAAAATGCAGGGGTTTTTGATGTGAGTCATATGGGAGAGTTTGTATTGAAAGGCTCTGGCGCATTGGATTTGATTCAACGCATTACCACAAATGATGCTTCGAAATTAACAAACGGAAAAGCACAATACAGTTGCATGCCCAACAATGATGGTGGAATTGTAGATGATTTATTGGTGTATTGTTTGGAACAAAATCAATCATACATGCTTGTAGTAAATGCAGGCAATATTGATAAAGATTGGAATTGGATTGTTGCCCATAATACAGAAAATGTAGAGATGTATAATATCTCAGCAAAAACAGCTTTGTTGGCTATTCAAGGTCCAAATGCGACTAAAATATTACAATCCTTAACAGATTTAGATTTGTTGAATTTGCAATACTACACTTTTGTAAAAGGTACATTTGCAGGTATTGAAAATGTGTTGATCAGTGCAACTGGTTATACAGGCGCTGGTGGTGTAGAGATTTATTTTGAAGATAAAGACAACGATGCTGAAATAATTTGGAATGCTATTTTTGAAGCTGGTGCTTCATCGGGCATTAAACCAATCGGTTTAGGTGCAAGAGATACCCTGCGTTTGGAAATGGGATTTTGTTTGTACGGAAATGATATTGATGATACCACTTCTCCTATTGAAGCGGGTTTGGGTTGGATTACCAAGTTCACCAAAGCATTTACAAATTGCAAAACTTTTGAAAATCAAAAACTTCAAGGCGTTACAAAAAAATTGGTTGGTTTTGAAATGGTTGAGCGCGCAATTGCACGTCACGATTATGAAATCATTGATGAAGCTGGTAATATAATCGGGAAAGTAACTTCAGGAACGCAATCACCTTCATTAAATAAAGCCATCGGAATGGGATATGTAAATATTGAACATGCCAAAATTGGAACCAATATTTTTATCCGCGTTCGCAATAATCCAGCAAAAGCTGTTGTTGTAAAAATTCCTTTCGAATAAATGTTTTTAAAATGAGTTTAGATAAAAAACCAGAAT
>CANFUJ010000119.1 GCA_947450165.1 Chitinophagaceae bacterium | reverse complement strand
AACGAAAATGAAGATTCATGGATAAAAAAAATGTCGAAAAGTTTTTATCTGATTCTGTTGCCTTTGTTGGTTATTTTATTCATCGCTATTTTGATGCGCATGGATGATTATGGCATTACGGTAAATAGATACATCGTTTTATTTCTTGGTATTTGGCTCACTACTGTTTGTGTTTTTACTTTACTGTTCAAATCCTCTATTAAATTTATCCCAACGTCATTGTCTTTAATGCTTCTACTCATTTCATTTGGCCCTTGGGGAATTTTTTCTGTAAGCGAAAGGGCGCAGGTTAACCGACTTAAAAATATTTTGGAGAAAGCTAAAATGATTAAGGAAGATAAAATTGTAAACGAGTCCATTTGGAAAAAAGATACTAGTGGAAATTTTGTTCCCTCAGCTTTAATAAATGATCGAATGCTAAATGATTCATTGCGAAATGAGGTGAAATCTATTGTTAATTATTTAGATGATCACCATGGATTTTCTTCAATAAGAGGTTGGTTTAATCAAAATGTTGATTCAATAATCAACGCACAAATGAAAAAAGAAGATTCACGTTATGTAAATGAAGCGATGTATTACATGAAGTCGATGGGACTAGATTACAATAAGTATTATGAAAAGGAATCTGATTATGTGTTCACTTATTTTTATTCAGATGCGGATGAGTCATTTACTAAAGTATCAACTTATGACTATGTAATTTCATTTGACAGATATGCTTCTAAAGACGACGAATCTGAGGTATGTAAATTTACCATTGACTCCGTAGATTACAAATTAAGCATCAATACAAGTAAAGGCAACGAAGTAAAACTGTCTACAAATAATGAATCGGTGAAACTTAATTTCGATGAATGTTTAAAAACATTGTTTTCAACCTATCATAGTCGAAACAACAATGATATTCCGACTTCAGTAATGGAATTCATGAGCAGTACATCAAAAATCGAATTTAAAGTTTCGTTCCACACGATAGGCGTAAAACAAAATTCATCTTCAAATACTGCAGAAAATTTAAAAGGATTAATTTTTGTGAGGGTTAAAAAATAATATAATATTTGATGAAATGTAGGCTATGAAAAGTGTTTATTGTTATTACTTGTAATCTCATTTTCCAAATAATCATGAATTAAAAAATCAAACAAAACATTTTGTTAACAATATTTTAATTTCTAATTAAATCAAAAAACTTAGTTTTGAAAAAATGTTGAAAAATAATAGTCATAATATAGAATCCAAGTCAAAAAGTTCTAACGTATTATTGATTTCCTATTTTTTTATTATTGTTTGTTTTATTTCTCTTTGCCTACAAAATCAAAATTCATTTTTAGGTTTAAATAAGTCTTTCAGTCAAAAAATTGCATTTTTAACCGAGGTGAAAAATGCAAAATATCCCTCACAATTCCATTACTCTGAATTTCCTTCTATTGAATCTGTAATTACTATTAATCAATTAGAGGATTCAGAGGATGATAATGAACGAAGCGTTTCTCGAGATTATCTTGAAAATAATTATCAACAATTTTCAAAAAACGAGCATAATTACAGTAGTATGCTTCGAAGTAGGTATATGCAATTTGCACTATTGGTTCACAATAAGTCAGATATACCTTTTTTTATTCTGCATCACTCCTGGAAATCTTATATCTCCTAAACATCTTTCACGAAGATTGTAATTATTACTTTTTTTTGGCTTTTAGCCAAATGTAAAAACTTGCTCATTTGCATTAGATTGATTTTTTGTCAATCTCAACTCATAATTTTTAACGCTCAATCAACATTTTAATGAAGAAGGTATTTATTATCGCATTTGCTGCATCAGCAATTGTTTTTTCGTCTTGTGCGCACAAAACAGAAGAAAAAGAAGAAAAAGAAAAATTTGTTGTAACTAGTCCAATTCAAATTGACACAACTATTTACAGTGAATATGTTGGACAAATAAATTCGTCTAGCCACATCGAATTAAGGTCTCAAGAAAAAGGTTATTTACAAAATATTTATGTAGATGAAGGACAGTTTGTAAAGAAGGGACAACTTATGTTTCAAATCATGCCTGTTTTATACCAAGCCGAAGTTGAAAAAGCAAAAGCTGAAGTAGGTTTCGAACAAATTGAATACAACAATACAAAAAGCTTAGCCGACAAAAATGTAGTATCTCCAAATGAACTTGCACTTTCCAAAGCTAAATTGGATAAAGCAAAAGCAGAATTATCATTGGCTCAGGCACATTTAGATTTTACAGAAATACGCGCACCATTTGATGGGATTATGGATCGTTTTTATAAACGTTTGGGAAGTTTGATTGATGAGGGGGAATTGCTTACAACACTATCAGACAATAGCAAAATGTGGGTTTATTTTAACGTTCCAGAAGCTGAATATCTAAACTACATCAATCAATCAAAATCTGTTGGCGAACAAAATGTTCAACTAAAAATGGCAAACAGAGAAATATTTGAATTCCCTGGAAAAGTTGAAACTATAGAAGCAGATTTCAACAATGAAACTGGAAATATTGCATACAGAGCCATGTTTCCAAACCCAAAAGGGTTATTACGCCATGGTGAAACAGGCAATATTTTAATGCCGATAAAACTTAAAGATGCAATCCTGATTCCTCAAAAAGCAACATTTGATGTGCTTGATAAAAAATTTGTTTATATAGTTGGTCCAAAAAATGTTTTACAAGCAAGAGAAATTGTCATTGCACACGAATTGCCGCACTTGTATGTTGTAGCATCAGGTTTAGATAAAAACGATAAAATTTTATCAGAAGGATTAGGTAAAGTAAAAAACAACGAAACAATAGAATTTGAATTCGTTCCTTTTGAAAAAGAACTTTCTGAACTAAATAATTTACATGCCGAATAAGGCAGCAATCTTAAAACAAATCTATAATGTTTAATAAGTTTATAAAAAGACCTGTATTAGCCATTGCCTTATCTGTGGTAATTGTATTTACAGGGTTACTGGCGATAAAGTCATTGCCAGTTGCACAGTTCCCAGATATAGCACCACCAAGGGTAACTGTATCAATTGAATTTCCAGGCTCAAATGCAGATGTTTTGGTAAAATCAACGCTCACCATTATTGAGCGTGCAATCAATGGTGTTCAGGGAATGCAATATATGATGTCTGATGCCACCAGTGCAAGTGAGGCAAGTTTAGACGTAGTATTTGAACCCGGCACTGATCCAACACTTGCTGCGGTAAGGGTAAAATCCCGGGTAGACCAGATTATGACAAACCTTCCCACACTTGTACAAAAAGAAGGTGTTATTATTTCGCCGTTACAACCAAGTATGTTGATGTACTTAAATCTATTTAGTACTCAAAAAAATATTGATGAAAAGTTTCTATTCAACTATGCCAATACATACATTATTCCTGAACTACAAAGGATAAAAGGTATGGGTTATGCGCAAGCTATTGGAAGTAGAGCCTTTGCCATTCGTGTGTGGTTGGATCCAGAAAGAATGCGGGCATATAAAATTTCTGCGGATGAGGTGTTGAAATCAATTGACGAACAAAGTGTTTTGGCTAGGCCAGGAAGGGTAGGTCTTAGCTCAGGAATAACAGCCCAATCACAAGAATATGTATTCACCTATAAAGGTTGGTTTAATAAACCAGAGGAATATGAAAACATCATCATTAAGGCAAATCCAGATGGTGAAGTTTTGAAATTAAAAGACATTGCTAAAGTGGAAGTAGGCAGTGAATTTGTTGATATCTATTCAAACAAGGATGGACATCCTTCTGCATCTCTGGTATTAAAACAAACGCCTGGTAGCAATGCTAGTATTGTAATTGATCAAGTAAAAGAAAAATTGAAGGAATTAAAAAAAGATTTCCCTCCTGGTATCGATTATGAAATAAATTACGACGTGTCAAAATTTGTTGATGCCTCGATTGAAAAAGTACTTCATACTTTATTAGAGGCATTTATTTTGGTGGCCATTGTGGTATTCATTTTCTTAGGAGATTGGCGATCAACGCTTATTCCAATTTTGGCAGTACCAGTTTCACTGATAGGAACTTTTACATTAATGAGTTACTTTGGATTAAGTATCAACATGATTACTTTATTTGCTTTAGTATTGGCAATTGGTATTGTGGTAGATAATGCCATTGTGGTGGTGGAAGCTGTCCACGTAAAGATGCACGAAGAAAATTTATCTCCTTTCGAGGCAGTAAAAAAAGTTGTTTTAGAAATCAGTGGTGCAATCATCGCAATTACTTTGGTAATGACTTCAGTATTTGTACCGATGGCATTTATGTCCGGACCAGTTGGTGTTTTGTATCGTCAGTTTTCGATTACAATGGCAAGTTCAATTGTAATTTCTGGTTTCGTAGCACTTACATTAACACCCGTTTTGTGTGCAATACTTTTAAAAAATACACATGGTAAGCCCAAAAAGAAAGCGCCAATTACTATGTTTATCGATTGGTTTAATAGCGTTTTTGAACGTATCACAGGAAAGTACACCAAATTTCTTTCATTAATTGTAAATCGTCGATTGATTACTTACGGTGTTTTAATAATTTTTATTTTCGGAATTGTTGGGATTACCAAGATACTTCCTGCTGGATTTATTCCCAATGAAGATCAAGGGCAGATTTATGCCATCATTCAAACCCCGCCGGGTACTACACTTGAACGTACGAATGAAATTTCAAGAAAACTTCAAGTAATGGCAAAAAGTGTTGAAGGTGTTTCTTCTGTTACAGCACTTGCAGGATATGAAATTCTTACAGAAGGTCGTGGATCAAATGCGGGTACTTGTTTGATCAATTTGAAAGATTGGGCAGATAGAAAGGAAACTGTAAAAGATATAATTAAGAAATTAGAAGAAAAATCAAAAGATTTACCTGCTAACATCGAATATTTCGAGCCGCCTTCTGTACCTGGTTATGGAGCTTCTGATGGATTTTCATTGCGTTTATTAGATAAAAGTAGTGACCCGGATTATCAAGAGTTCGATAAAGTAAATGCTGCTTTTATGGAAGCATTAAAAAAGCGAAAAGAACTCAGTGGTTTATTTGCTTTTTACTCTGCAAAATATCCGCAATATGAAATTACGGTAGATAGCAAATTAGCCATGCAAAAAGGGGTTTCTGTGGGTGATGCTATGGAAAACCTAAACATCATGATTGGTAGCACGTATGAACAAGGGTTTATTCGATTTAATAATTATTACAAAGTATATACCCAAGCCGGACCAGAATTTAGAAAACAACCTGATGATATTTTAAATCTATTTATTAAAAATGATCATGGCGAAATGGTTCCTTATTCCGCTTTTATGAAAATAAAAAAGACACAGGGACCAAATGAAATTTCTCGTTATAATTTGTACATCTCTTCATTGATTAATGGAGCACCTTCAAAAGGATACTCATCAGGTGATGCAATAAATGCAATCAAAGAAGTTGCTGCAAAATCTTTGCCTCGAGGTTACGATATAGCTTGGGAAGGTATGTCTTATGATGAAGCTAAAGGTGGAAACGAGGCATTCTATTTATTGCTCGTGGTTATTTTATTTGTGTATTTAATTCTGGCTGCCCAATATGAAAGTTTCTTGCTTCCATTTGCGGTATTGCTCTCACTTCCTCCTGGTATTTTTGGTTCATTCTTTTTATTAAAATTGATGGGCTTAAATAACGATGTGTATGCTCAAGTTGGAATAATCATGCTCGTAGGTTTGTTGGGTAAAAATGCGGTGTTAATTGTAGAGTTTGCAGTTCAAAAACACAACCAAGGCGCTTCTGTATTAACATCAGCAATCGAAGGCGCTAAAGCCCGTTTCCGTCCAATTTTGATGACGTCATTAGCATTTATTGCAGGGTTGATTCCTTTGGTTGTGGCTACAGGTCCAGGTGCAGTAGGAAATCATACCATTGGTGCATCTGCGTTAGGAGGTATGTTATTCGGAACCATTTTTGGTGTTATTGTTGTGCCAGGTCTTTATTACATATTTGGAAGGTTACAAGAAGGTAGAAGTTTGATAAAAGAGGAAGACAACAATCCATTGAGTGAAGATTATGTAGAAAATCAATCAGAAGACGCACTAGTAAATAAAATAAAAAAAATTATTAAACGAATTAGAAATAAAAATGAGAAAGAAAATAACAGTTAAATCCCTTTTGTATTTAGTGTGTTTGATTTGGCTAAATGCATGTAAAGTGCCTGCATTAATAAATAAACAAGAAAATAAATCAACACCTTCTTTTTATAAAAACGAGTCAGACACAAATAATGTGGCAAAAATAAATTGGAAAGTATATTTTAACGATCCAAATCTGGCTTCATTAATTGATACGGCATTGGTTAATAACCAAGAATTAAACATCGCTTTACAGGAAATAGAAATGACTAAAAATGAAGTCATGGCAAGAAAAGGAGAGTACCAACCTTTTCTAAATTTCCGTGGTGGAGCCGCTGCAGATAGGTCTGGGAAATATACTTGGAATGGTTTTTCGGAAGAGGATTTAAAAGCCAATCCAGATAAAGGACCAAAATATGTTGGCGATTTTCTATCGGGAGCTTATTTTTCTTGGGAGCTTGATGTTTGGAAGAAATTACACAACGCTAAAAAATCGGCAACATTAAAATATTTGTCAACCATAGAAGGTAAAAATTTTATGGTGACAAATATTATTGCTGAAATAGCCAATTCTTATTACGAGTTGATGGCATTAGATAATTTAATGTCTGTACTTCAACAAAATATTAAGCTTCAAAATAACGCGTATGAACTCGTAAAACTTGAAAAAGATGCTGCAAAAGTTTCTCAATTGGCGGTAAATAGGTTTGAAGCACAACTGCTCAATACAAAGAATTTGAAGTATGAAATCCAGCAGAAAATAATTGAAACGGAAAATAGAATAGTTTTTTTAACTGGACGTTTCACTCAAAAAATTGCTAGAAATGGTGATCTTTTTAAAACAACAATTTCGGATTCAATATCGGCTGGACTGCCTTCTCAATTATTATCGAACAGACCAGACATTCGCCAAGCAGAGCTAGAGCTTGCAGCGGCGAAATTAGACGTGCAAGTGGCAAAAGCAAATTTCTATCCGTCATTTAGTTTGAATGCTGGCATTGGCTTTCAAGCGTACAATCCTTTGTATTTAATTAGACCGGAATCAATCCTTTATAATTTGGCGGGCGAAGTTGTGGGTCCTCTCGTAAATAAAAATGCGATAAAAGCAAGTTATTATAATGCAAATGCACAACAAATTAAAGCAGTCTATAACTATGAACAATCAATTTTAAATGCACATATTGAAGTAGTAAATCAGCTATCTAATTTGGAGAATACGAAAAATAGTTTCGAAACAAAATCAAAAGAAGTAGACATTTTAAATCAATCTATTTCTATTTCAAACGATTTATTTCGTTCTGCAAGAGCCGATTATATTGAGGTTTTATCAACACAACAAGAAGCCCTAGATTCTAAAATTGAATTGATAGAAATAAAATTGAAGCAGATACAAGCCGAAATAAATATTTATAAAGCTTTAGGTGGTGGTTGGAATTGATTTAATATTGTAATAAAAAAATGAAAAAGCAAGGTATTATTTACATTTCAGTTGGTGTAGTATGGTTGGTTGTTATGATATTTTTTGCCACTATTGGCAATTATCATTACGAAAGGGATTATGAATCATATTGGAATTTAGCAGAGAAGGCATCTACAATCCAGCAAAAAGCAGTTTATATAGACAAGTTTGTTTCTGGATTCAAAGGCAAAGGTTTTGAAGGGGATTT